>CAIMEK010000024.1 GCA_903839965.1 uncultured Acetobacteraceae bacterium
AGGGAATGTCTGGATCGTCAGCGTCGTCAGCAACCGCGTCATCAAGATCGACACCAAGAGCGGCGAGTCGGAAATACTGTTCGAGGATTGCGATGCCGCCGCGCTCGCCGAGGTCGAGGCCGAGTTCATGAACGGCGACGCAGACGCGGCCAGGCGTCACCACGTCGGCGCCATGAGGACCACCGCGAACCTGGCAAGTATCGCCTTCGGCGGCCCCGGCCTGCGGACGCTGTACTGCGGCAGCCTGGAAGGCACCCGGCTGTTCTGCTTCGACTCGCCCGTCGCGGGGGCGGAACCGCCACACTGGCATTATTGAGCCGCTGGTGATGGGAAGCACCGGGCCGCAGAGTTCCTTGACGATCCTGCAGCGTCTCTCCCGCATGCTCGATCGGTTGGGCAGGATTTATCTGGGAGCGCTCCTGGTTGCGGTCCTGCTTCTCATGACCGGGCGGGCGCTGGACCGCTACTTCTTCCACACGCGGTTCGATGCCTACGAGCAGCTGGCGGGGATGGGCGTTGTCTGGATCACATTTTTCGGCTTCGCCATGGCGTTCCGCGATGACCGGAACCTGCGCGTCGAATTGCTGGAAAACCTCCTTCCGGCATGGGTGGACAGGATCCGTCGCATTGTTTTCGATGTTGTCGTGCTGATAATGGCCGCGGTGATCAACATCGCCGGCTGGCCGGTGTTTTTTGTGAGCTCCACGCAGCACGTCATCGGCACGCCGTTCACGCTCGCGCTTGCCTCCGCCGCCATGCAATTCAGCACCATCCTGCTTTGCCTGATGTGCGTGTTCCGCATTGTCACGGCCATCCTGTCCATCGTCAGGCACGAAGCCGCAAGGCCATCGCATGGTGTGGTGCCACCGCTATGACCGTCACTGTCGTCGGCGTCTTCCTGATATTCATCATCGCCGGGCTCGATGTCGGGTTTGCCATGATGACCGCGGCGTTCCTCGGCCTGATGATGAATGCCGACTCGTTCTCCGATGCGTTCATCCTGCCGCTGAGCGCCCTGAACGCCGCCAATTCCTCGGCGCTCATCGCCGTGCCGATGTTTGTGCTCGCCGGCGAACTGATGAACCGGGGCGGCCTGACGAACCGGCTGGTCGCGTGGTCGGGCGCCATGGTGGGCCACTTCCGTGGCAGCCTCTCGCAGGTGGCCGTGTTGACCAACCTCATCATGGCGGGCGTTACCGGCTCGGCGGTCGCGGACGCCACGGCGACCGGGATCGCGTTGATCCCGGCCATGAAGGCGGAGGGCTACAAACCGTCCTACGCCGCCTCGGTGATCGCCGCGGCCGCCATGCTGGGCCCGATCCTGCCGCCGTCGGTGCCGATGCTGATCTACGCCGTGATGGCCAACATTTCGGTCATCCAGATTTTCATGGCCGGCTTCCTGCCCGCGCTGCTGCTCGCCGCCGGCTACATGGTGATCTGCGGCATCATGGCGCGTCGCTACAACTATGGCGCGCGGCCGAAGGCAACCTGGCAGCGCCGGTTCGAGGTTACCCGCAGCTCGATCTGGGCCCTGCTGATGCCGGTGCTGATTCTCGGCGGCATGCGGTCCGGTATCGTTACGATTACCGAGGCGTCCGCCGCGATCGTCATCTATGCCATATTCGTGACGGTGTTCGTCTATCGCGACCTGAAGGCGCCGGATTTCTTCCGGTCGCTGTTCGTCGCCGGGCGGACCGCCAGCGTCATTCTTTTCCTGTTCGCCGCGGCGGGACCGTTCAGCTGGTTCCTGAGCGAGGCCGGCGTCGCCAACGAAGTTTCGGAAACGCTGATCGGCCTGTCCTCCGATCCGATGGTTGTCCTGCTCGCCGTGAATGGCATTCTGCTGATCGCCGGCAAGATCCTGGAACCGCTGCCGGCTCTGGTGATCTGCATTCCGGCGTTGCTGCCGGTCCAGGCGCATTTCGGAATCGACCCGATCCAGTTCGCGGTCATCGTGATTCTCAACCTCATGATAGGCATGCAGACCCCTCCCATCGGGCTGCTGCTCTTCGTGGTCAGCTCGATCGGGGAAGTGTCGCTGGTCAGCGTCATTTGGCAAATCCTCCCCTTTGTGGTGTGGTCGCTCGCCGTTCTGGCGTTGATCACCGTTTTTCCGTTCCTGACAACCTGGTTGCCGTACCTCGTCGGTACATAAGGAGATTTTGAATGCCGCTCTCCGGGGTTACTGTCCTGGACCTGACCCGCATGCTTTCCGGCCCGTTCTGCACGATGCTGCTGGCCGACATGGGGGCCGAGGTCATCAAGATCGAGACGTTGCCCGAGGGCGACCCGATCCGTAAGAGCGGCGCGCTGCGCGATGGGCTCAGCTATTATTTCGCCACGTTCAACCGGAACAAGAAGTCGATCACGCTGAATCTGAAGGACGAAAAGGGGCGGGAACTGTTCGAGAAGTTGTTGATGCGCTCGGATGTCGTGATCGACAATTTCCGCCCCGGCGTGCTTGAGCGACTCGGCCTCGGGCGCGAGCGGCTGCGCAGTTTGAAGCCCGATATCATCATCGCAAGCATTTCCGGCTTTGGCGAGAGCGGCCCCTACCGCGATCGCCCGGCCTTCGATTTCATTGCCCAGGCAATGAGCGGCTTCATGAGCATGAACGGCCGCGCGAGCGATCCGCCGTTCCGCTCGGGCCTGCCGATCAGCGATCTCGTCGCCGGCCTCTTTACGGCAACGGGGATTCTCGCCGCACTGTTGCGGCGGGAGCGGACCGGCAAGGGAGAGGTTGTCAGCACCGCCCTGACCGATGCGATGATCGGCCTTTTGAGCTACGCCGCCAGCACTTACTTCGCGACCGGCAAGGTGCTTCCCCGCACCGGCAACGACCATCCGATCACGGCGCCTTACGGCATGTTCAACACGCGGGATGGCGCCATTGCGATCGCGCCGGCCAGCGACGCCTTCTTCGCCAGGTTGATGCGCGCTCTCGACCTGGCCAGCCTGCTCGACGACGCAGAATTCGCGACCGGCCAGAAGCGCGTGCAGCATCGCGAGGAACTCAACGCCCGCGTGACCGAGCGCCTGTCGGAACAGGGCAACGCATACTGGATCGAGCGGTTGAACGAGGCCGGTGTGCCGTGCGGACCGGTCTATTCCGTGCAGGACGTGTTCAACGATCCGCAATTCAGCCATATGGCGATCGATGTTCCGCATCCCGGCCGCACCCCGGTGCGCGTGCTGGGCTTCCCGGTGAGGTTCACCGAGGCGGAGTGTCGCATCCGGCTGCCGAGCCCCGCACTCGGTGAGCACAACGCGGAAGTTTTTGGTTCGCTCGGCATGTCGGCGGAGGAAATCGCGGCACTGCATGCCCGCGGCGTCCTGTAAAAAAGCGCAAGGAGAAGCCATGACTGAGACCGTAGTCGTTCGCGAAGTTGGGCCGCGCGATGGACTCCAGATCGCGAAGTCCATCATGCCCACCGAGATCAAGCAGCGCTGGATCGCCGCCCTGGCGGATGCCGGACTGCGCGAAATCGAAGTCGGCAGCTTCGTTCCGCCGAAGCTGGTCCCGCAGATGGCGGATACCGCCGCGATCGTACGCAGCAGCATTGCATTGCCGGGCGTGCACGTGACCGCGCTTGTGCCGAACCTGCGTGGCGCGCAGGACGCGTATGCGGCGGGTGCCCATGCGGTGAGCATTCCCGTGTCGGTCAGCGAGGGCCACAGCCGCGCCAACACCAACCGTACGCCGTTCGAACAGGTGGCCGAGGTTGGCCGCATCGTGGCATGGATCCGTGGACAGGAACGGCACGTTTATGTGGAAGCCGGTTGCGCCACCGCCTTCGGTTGTTCCATCGACGGGCTCATTCCGACCGCTGCGGTGGTGCGGGTAGCGGAGGGTCTTGCGGCAGCAGGCGTCGATGAGGTGGGCCTGGCCGATACCGTCGGCTACGGTCATCCCGACCAGATTCATGAGGTGGTCCGCGCGGTCCGTGCGGCGATCGGGCCAAAGCTGGGCAAGCTGCACCTGCACGACACCATGGGGCTTGGCCTGGCCAACGTGCTGGCCGGTTTGGAAGAGGGAATCCGCACGTTCGATTCTGCTCTTGCCGGGCTTGGTGGTTGTCCGTTCGCGCCCGGTGCCTTGGGCAACATCGTCACCGAGGATCTGGTCTTCATGCTGGAAAGCATGGGCTATTCCACCGGCATCGACCTGGAAAAACTGGTTGTCGCGCGCGCGGTTCTGCGCGAGGGCTTGCCGAACGAGCCAATGTACGGGCAGTTGGCGCGCGCCGGCATTCCGAAGACGTTCCGCCCCGCGGCCTGACGGGCCACTGTTCTTTCCCTTGCGGGAGGCGCCGGCGCGCGATGAGGGTCCTGATCGGACCTGCTTCGCGCCCGGCCCGGCGCTCGGGTTCGATCACGCAGAGGGCGTGATGCACCGTCGACATGCTCTGGAACGCCATCCGTGGTGCAGTACCAACCTTCACCCCAGCCGGATCCAGCAACAACTTTACCGCCGCCGGCCATGCGCCAAATGCACGGATCCCGCTCTGGCGTCAGCGGGCGGCGATGACGCGGTAGAAGATTCCCTTGGCCACTTCGACGAGCGCCAGATACGCAGCGGTTGCGCCAATCAGGTAGACGAAAAACAGCGGCGGTGGCGCGACGAAACCGAACCACATTCCGACCGGAACAAAAGGAAGGATAACCGCGGCAGCGACGGACCCAAGCGCCATGGCGACGAGGAACCGGTGCGGCCTGCTCCGATAGAACCGTCGCCGCGTTCGGATGGCAAACACCACCAGTATCTGGGTCATCATTGATTCGATGAACCAGCCCGTCTGAAACAACGCCTCGCCGGCACCAAATAAATATAGCATAGCGTAAAAAGTGAGAAAATCGAAAATCGAGCTGATCGGTCCGAATACGAGCATGAATTTCTCGATCAGTTTGACATTCCACGTTACTGGCGCGGTGACGGCCTCCTCGTCGACCTGATCGAACGGGATCGCGATTTCCGACACGTCGTAGAGCAGGTTGTTCAGCAATATCTGAATTGGCAGCATCGGCAGGAAAGGCAGGAACAGTGCAGCGCCCGCCATGCTGAACATGTTGCCGAAGTTCGAGCTTGATCCCATCATTACATATTTGGTCACGTTCTGCACCGTGCGGCGGCCGTAAAGCACAGCTTCGCGCACGACCGAAAGATCGTGTTCGAGGAGGATCAGATCGGCGGCCGCCCGCGCGACATCGGCGGCACCGTCGACTGAAATTCCGACATCTGCCGCATGCAGGGCAGGGGCGTCGTTGATTCCGTCGCCCATGAAGCCAACGACGTGGCCAAGCCGCTTCAGCGCCAGAAGCACCCGATGCTTTTGCTGCGGGTTGACGCGGCAGAACAGGTTGACGCGCGGCAGTTGCCCGACCAGCGCCTCATCGGAAAGATGCGTCAGCGCGTCGCCCGTCAGGACACCTGTGACCGGCACACCGATCTCAGCAAACACATGACGGCTGACAAGTTCGTTGTCGCCGGTCAACACTTTCACGGAGATGCCGGCTGCCGCCATCGCCTGGATCGTCGCCCCGGCGCTGGCTTTGGGGGGATCGAGGAAGACCGCAAAGCCGGAGAAAACAAGGTTGCTCTCATCGGTAATGGCGGCGGTCTCGTGGCTGGTGTCGACCGGGCGGCTTGCGATGCCAAGTGCGCGGAATCCCTGCGTACCGATCGCCGCAAGGGTGGCCTCGAAAACACGGCGCGTCTCGGCGTCGAGGGGTTGGTCCTCTCCATCGGCGGCTTCGTATCGTCCGGAAAGCCGCAGAAGATCCTCCGGTGCGCCCTTCACGATCAGTCGGCGCTTGGCCTCGTGCTCCACCAGCACCGAGACGCGTCGGCGCTCGAAATCGAAAGGAACTTCGTCGAGCTTCGTCCAGCCGGCCATGTCAAACGCTTGGGCGGCGAGGATCGCCCCGTCGAGCGGACTCTTCATGCCGCTCTCGAACCGGCTGTTGACATAGGCATAGGCGTAGGCGCGCTGGCTTTCGGCACCGCGTCCGTCGATCGCCCGCACGAGCTTGATTGTAGCCTCCGTCAGCGTGCCGGTCTTGTCGGTGCACAACACGTTCATGGCGCCGAGATCGTGGATTGCCGAGAGGCGTTTTACGATCACCTTTCGCTTGGCCAGTTCCATCGCCGCTCGGGCAAGTGTCACTGTCACGATCATCGGCAGCAGCTCTGGTGTCAGCCCGACCGCAAGTGCCAGCGCGAACATCAGCGATTCCAGCACCGGCCGATGAAAGGAAATGTTCACGACCAGCACGAACAGCACCATCAGCACGGTCAACCGCATGATCAGCATGCCGAACCGGCGGATGCCGACTGCAAAGGCGGTGGCCGGCGGTTTTTCCGCCAGGCTTGTCGCAAGATGGCCGAGCGCCGTTTTGCCGCCGGTTCGGCAGATGACAATGGTTGCGGTTCCGCTGATCACGGACGTGCCGGCAAAGACGGCGTTGGATGCCCCGGCGGGGTTTTCGGCACCCAGGGCCGCGTCGCTGGCCAGCTTTTCGGCCGGGTATGGCTCGCCGGTAAGGAGAGCCTGGTTGACGAACAGATCCCGGCTTTCGAGCAGCCGCGAATCTGCAGGGACGAGATCGCCGGCAATCAGCTGGACGATGTCGCCCGGCACCAGTTGGTCGATCGGCACGGAGCGGCTTGTTCCGTCACGCAGCACGGTTGCCTGGACCGCCACCGAACGGCGCAACGCCTCGACCGCATTCTGGGCGCGCACTTCCTGGACGAAATCGAGTGTCATGCTGCTCGTGACAATGGTCACGACGACGACGAAGCTTGCCACATCGCCGGTCGCCGCGGACAACGCGCTCGCCACCAACAGGATGATGACCAGCGGGTTGCTGAAGCGGGCAAGAAACTGCAGCCAGAGCGGCGAACGCCTGACGGTCGCGGCGTCGTTGGGTCCGTAAGTCGCCAGGCGCGACTGCACCTCTGTGCTCGCAAGGCCCGCCCGTGTCGCCGCAAGGCGTGCGAGCAGCCGATCCAGCGGCTCCTGCCAGACATCTTCAGGGCCAAGTTCGCCACTTGCCGGGGCGGTAGCGCCACGATCATGTGGCGCACTCATGCTTTTAGGTTCACCCGCAACGTCCATCGGCTTTCGTTCCTTCGCGTGCTGCCGGAGTCGCCGCCAAGAAGCAATTGAGCCGGGATTCCCCCGACGCGCGGCCTGTTCGCTCGACGCAAGGCCAGCTTAGGCCCCAATCCCTGCGTCCAACACCGGCTGCACCGCCGGGAAGTTTAGTGCCCGGCCTGGGTCGCGATCCAGTCGGCGAATGCCTGCATGAAGGATCGCAGGAAGGTGCGCGAGGTTTCGTCGACCAACCCGCCGTCGGCGCCGAACAGCTTGTCGGCGTGGCCGATATAGGCCTCCGGCTGCTGCAGAACCGGCATGTTCAGGAACACCAGCGACTGGCGCAGGTGATGATTGGCACCGAAAGCGCCGATCGCACCCGGTGAAGCGCTGACAATGGCCGCCGGCTTGCCGTTCCACACGCTGTGCCCGTACGGCCGGGAACCGATGTCGATTGCGTTCTTGAGCATGCCGGGGACGGATCGATTGTATTCCGCCGTGACAAACAGGACCGCGTCCGCACCGCTGATCGCCTCGCGGAATCGGACCCAGGAAGCCGGCGGGTTCGTTTCCAGATCCTGGTTGAACAGCGTGAGGTCGGCAAGCTCGACCAGGCCCGGCACGAGAGACGGCGGGGCGAGCGAGATCAGCGCCTTCGCCAGCTTGCGATTGATTGAATCCTTGCGCAGGCTGCCGACCAGAACTGCAACTTCGCTTGGCTTGCTCATGACGAATATTCCTCTCGGTGTGTATTGCTCGCAGGGCGGCCGGTGGGGGGTGGCCGGCGTGGGGTGGACTGTCGCGGGTAGCGGTCCGGCCGGGCCGCAAACAAGAAAATCGGCTGATAACTAAGGCTTAATCCCCACGGAACTGGCAGCGACAGAATCGGAAACTACTTAGGCCGATATCCGAGAAATTGGTGTGCCCCGATCGGAAGCCGGATTGGGTCGAATGTCCGCTCACCGTGAATGTGGTGAAATGTCATTTTTACGCGCGACCTGAGAGGTTGGTCAGGCAAATCGTGTCAGGCGCCGGCTTTGGACTCCGGCGCTCGCTTGCGGACGACTTGTTGAGGTTGGGGGTATGCGCGCGGAGCTGGTGGGGCGGCCGCGCGCAAAAACAAAGTCGCAATGGCGTGGGTCGCGATCAGCGAGCCACGCCATAAGGGTGAAGCGCCACAGGCCGACGCGCATTGGGCTTGCCGTTCGGGCGTGACCGGTATGGAATTGCATTCCCGGTCAGCGTTCCTGCGGAAGGGAGCTTACATGAGTGGCACGATCAACGGCGATGGCGGGGGCGATGGCGGGCGCCTGATCTTTGACTGCGACACCTTCGCCCAGGGCCATCTGCCACGCCGGCCGCGTGCCGAGCTGGGGACGATCACCGAACCGGTGCGAGTTGTGCGCGTGTTCCGCGACTGCGACGTGCTGGTGGTCGGCGGTGGCCCGTCCGGCACCGCCGCCGCCATCGCCGCCGCTCGGACCGGCGCCGATGTCGTTCTGCTGGAGCGCGCCAACCACCTGGGCGGGCTGTCCACCGGCGGGCTGGTGATCTGGATCGACCGCATGACCGACTGGTCCGGCAACCAGGTGATCCGCGGCATCGCCAACGACCTGCTGGATCGGCTGCCGAAGGAGGCGGTTGCCGGCCCGCCGCGCGGGCTGTGGGGCAGCGCCGACGACGCGACCGCCGCCTATTGGAAGGAGCGCACCGCCGCTTATCACGGCATCGTCACCTGGTCTCCCACCGTCGATCCCGAGAACCTGAAGCTGGCATCGCAGGAGTTGGTGCTAAAGAGCGGCGTGCACCTGGTGCTGCACGCCTGGGGCGCCGCGCCGCTGATGCGGGACGGCAAGGTCGCGGGCGTGTTCTTTGAAAGCAAGGAGGGGCGCCAGGCAATCCGCGCCCCGGTCACCGTCGACTGCACCGGCGACGGCGACATCTTCCATCGCGCCGGCGCCGCCGAGGTGGCCGATATCGATGCGCGCGACATCCATCATTGCATCAACACCGCCTTTCTGTTCGGCGGCGTCGACATGGCGCGCTGGATCGCGTTCAAGACCGGCCGGCCGGCCGACTTCGCTGCCTTCATGGAGCGTGGACGCGCCGCTTGCGGCGGGCTGTTCGAACGGCCCTTCGTATCCTGGCGCAACGACGTGGCGCTGTTCATGGGGCCGCGCCTGGCCGGCTACTCGGCGGTGGACGTCGAGGACCTGACGGAGGTCGAAATCCGCTCGCGCCGGCTGATGGTCCAGCATCTTGCGACGTACCGCGACCATGCGCCGGGGTTCGAGGGGGCGTTCCTGATGCTGTCGGCGCCGCAGATCGGCGCGCGGCATGCCCGTCGGCTGGTCGGCGTCGGCACCGTCACGCGACAGGACTGGTCGCGTGGCGTGCCCTGTCCGGACGAGATCGGCGTCTCGCTGTCGCTGACGCCGCAATACCCGGTTGTGTCGGTGCCCTACGGCGCCCTGGTGCCCGCGGCGTTGGATGGGTTGCTGGTCGCGGGACGGGCGATTTCCTGCGACGCCACCAGCCATTCCTTCCTGCGCGAGGTGCCGCAGTGCTGGTTGACCGGCCAGGCGGCCGGCACGGCGGCGGCGCTGGCCGTGGCAGAGCGTGTTGCGCCACGCGCAGTGCCGATCGAGCGGCTGCAAGGGGAGTTGACGCGGCAAGGCGCGCTGGTGCGCTCGCGTGTCGAGGCGGTGGCGTAGCCGGGGCGGTCACCACACTGGCGCTCGCCGACAGAAGCCCGCGATGGGAGGAGCCATTGACAAATGACTACTGCCGCCGTGGACCTTCGGGTTAGAATCAGGGCCGGAACCAACGAAACGCCCGGATTTGACAGATAGGCGGACAAATCGGGAACATCAGGCGGCCTTGCGCGTCAGCTCGGGTGCTGCCCGAAGGGGCCTCAATCCGTCACCGTTTTCCGTCATTTCTTGCTGGACGGCC
>CAIMEK010000025.1 GCA_903839965.1 uncultured Acetobacteraceae bacterium
CATTATGGCTTCGCTAGACTGGTTTCAGGATGCGCGCTTCGGCATGTTCATCCACTGGGGCATTTACGCGGTGCAGCGCAACGGCGAGTGGACGATGAATGCCGACAGCATTTCGCCGGCGGATTATCGCGCGCTGGCGGAGCGGTTTCGCGGTGAGCGGCTGGACGTGGATGGCTGGGCGCGCGCGGCGAAGGCGGCGGGGATGTGCTATGTGGTGCTGACCACCAAGCATCACGACGGCTTCTGCCTGTGGGACACGTGCACCACGGATTTCAACGCCGTTCAGCTTGGGCCGTGCCGCGACGTGGTGCGGGAGTTCGTCGACGCCTGCCGCCGCCACGGGCTGCGCGTCGGGCTCTACTGGTCGTGGGTTGACTGGCACTACCCCGAGTGGGCGGAGCGCTTCGTGTGGACGGATTTGCAGGAGTGGCGGCAGCCGTTTGCCGACCCGGCGGCGCACGCACGGCTGCTCGATTACCTGCACGCGCAGGTGCGCGAGCTGCTGACCGACTACGGTCCCATCGACCTCTTCTGGTTCGACGGCGGCTTCCTCACCGCCGAAGACTATCGCTCCCGCGAGCTGGTGGACGAAATGCGGCGGCTGCAGCCGGGACTGCTCATCAACGACCGCGCCGGCTTCCCCGGCGATTTCGGCAACCCGGAGGGGCTGATGCCCACCGACGGCAGCCCGCGCGCGTGGGAGCTGTGCCATTGCTCGGCGGCCGTGACCACCTGGACGGCGCCGCTGGACGACCCGGCGCTCTTTGCGCCGCCGCTGGAATTGCTTGGCCTGCTCTCCGACGCCGTGGCGCTGGGTGGCAACTTCCTGCTCAATTTCGGGCCGCAGGCGGACGGAACCTTCCCCGAACCGAGCCTGGCACAGCTCCGCGCCCTCGGCGACTGGATGCAGGCGCACGGCGCGGCGGTCTACGGCGCGCAGGCCGGCCCGACCGGACGGCAGGAGTGGGGCGTCAGTACGCAGCAGGCGACGGACGCCGGCGCGACGGTCTATCTCCACCTCTTCCGCCCGGCGCCGCGGCTGGCGATCCGCGGGTTTGCCACCCCCGTGCACAGCGTCCGCCTGCTGGATACCGGCGCGCCGGCGCCGTTCATCCAGCAGGGGAGCACGCTGACGCTCGAACTGCCGCCGGCCCGGCAGTTGCCGCAGGTGGCGGCGGTGCGCTTCGATGCGCCGCCGGTCTTCACCCCGGAGCCTATCCGCCAGCGGCTGGACGGCGCGGTGGTGCTCACCGCCAACCAGGCCCGCCGGTGCACCGACCACGCGGATGGCGCGCCCAAACTGTTCCTGTCGCCGGACGCGCGCGGCGGGCGCATCCTGGGCTGGTCGCGCGCCGACGATTACGTCGAATGGACCTTCCAACTGGAGCACGCGGGGCGCTATCGGCCTGCCTTCGAGTTCAACAACCCCGAATCGCTGAACGTCTACGGCCGCCGGTTGGCGATGTCGGTGGACGGGCAGACGCTGCACGCCAGCGTGCCGTTGAGCGGGCGCCATGGCCGCTACGACCGCTACGACATGGCCGGCGCCTTCACGCTGCCCGCCGGCGAGCACACGCTGCGGGTGGCCCCCCACGTACTCGATCCCGGCATCCTGATGAACCTGCGGGCGGTGATACTGGAGCCGGAGGGGGGGATTGGTCATTAGTCATTGGTCATTGGGAAAGGTGCGAGGGCTTTGCCGTTTGACAGCTGCTACTCCGTTATGGCAAAGACGAGAACGAGCACGAAAAGGATGATGGCGGACATGATGGCGACACGTTTACTGCTGATTGTCGGGCTGGCGTTGCCGGCGCTCCTCGGCTGGGCGGGCGGGGGGCCGACGGGGTTTGTGGTGCTCTACAACCCGGACGATCCGGTCTCGCTGGCAGTGGCGAACCATTACCAGCAGGTCCGCGGCATCCCGGAGGGCAACATGCTGCCGTTGACGCTGCCGGCGTCGCTGGAGAAAGACGGCGCGTGGATACTGGTGGAGGCGGTGCGGGCGCAGTTGGCGGCGCGCGGGCTGTCGGGGCAAGTGCAGGGGATCGCGCTGGTGGGCCTGTTGCCGGCGGGGGTGCGGCTGCCTGAAGGCAATGGCAGCCTTTCGCTGGCCTGCCTGCTCTTCGACGCGCCGAATCATTCCAGCGCGGTCGGCTTCCCGAAGGCCGGCTGTAACACCGCGTATCGCCTGCCGCCATTGCCCACGATCACGCTCAACAGCTACACCCCGGTGAACGGGCACCTATACTGGCCGACCAGTCTGGTGGGGCCGACTGACCGCGCGGCGCTGTCGCCAAAGGCGGCGATGGCGGCCATCGACGCGGCGAAGGCGGCGGACGGCGTGCGCCCGCAGGGGATCATCTACTGGCCGCTCAACACGGACGTGCGCAGCACGACCCGCGAATTCGAGATCGAACAGGTGACGCCGGTATGGGATGCACTGGGCATCCGCTATTCCATCACCAGGGGCAACTGGGTGAAGAGTCGCGGCGACATTGCCGGCGGGGTGGCGGGCTTCACCTACGCCGACGTCGCACAGGACAACGCCTATCTGCCCGGTGCGTGGGTCGATCACCTCACCAGCTATGGCGGGGTATTCATCGACAACTGGCAGATGCCGTGCACTGACTTCCTGCTGGCGGGCGCCGGCGGGTCGGCGGGCACGATGAGCGAGCCGTATGCCATCGCCGGCAAGTTCCCGCACGCGCATATCTTCACCCATTTCCGCAACGGCGCGTCGCTGGCAGAGGCTTTCTGGCAGTCGATCGGCTATCTGGCGGAGATCCTGCCCGTGGGCGATCCGCTCATGCAACCGTACGCCGTCTTCCCGCGGGTGACGATCACCGACCCGAAGCCGGGCGCGACGCTCACCGGCACGCGGAAGCTGGCGGTGACGGTCGCCGGACCGGCGTGCGAGCCGGCG
>CAIMEK010000026.1 GCA_903839965.1 uncultured Acetobacteraceae bacterium
GAGTTGCCGCCTCACTTGGCAGCGGCAGCTGAACAACTCGCCCAAGACATGGCTCGGGCATTGCCCCGGGCGCGAGGTTCACGAACCCCGCAACACGACCCCCGCATTTGAACGCTTTTATGCGTCGCGGGGGTCATTGCTGTACAATCCCATCCCAATATTGCCCCTCCCCTTGAGGGCTTGGGCCGCGAAGCGGACCAAGGCCGGGGGGAGGGGTTGGAACTAAACGATCTCCCCGAGGCAACACTTGTAGGTCGGGTGGGTCTTCAGTCGCTCGTACCACGCCTGCAGATGCGGCGCCGGCGGACGGCCTTCGAACGGCATGTTGAACCAGCGATGCACGTGCGGCCCATAGGCCAGGTCCGCCAGCGTCAGCGACTCGCCGACCACATACGGGTGCCGCGCCACCCGATCGTTGATGATGCCCCACATCGCGCCCGCCTCGCGCACGCCAGTGGCGATCGCGGCGGCGTTGCGCTTTTCCGGCGGCGTGCGGATCAGCCCGATGAACACCACCCCGGCCGGCCGGTTCAGCGCGGTCTGCTGGAACTCCATCCACGCCTCGACCTGCGCCCGCGCCCGCGGCTCGGCCGGATAGAGCGGCGTCGCCGGAGCATGCGCGTTGCAGATGTAACGCAGGATGACGTTGCTCTCGAACAGCGTGAACCCGCCGTCCTCCTCCAGCGCCGGCACCAGGCCGAGCGGCTGCAGGGCGCGGTACTCGGGGCCGCTGGTGCCGCCGAACGGACCGCCGACATCGCGCCGCTCGTAGCGCAATCCCAACTCGTCGAGCAGCCAGATCACCTTCATCACATTGCTGGACGTGGCGCGCCCCCATAGCCTGATCATCGCTTCGCTCCCGGTTCAGTGCCAAAGCAGCCTAGGACCGCGGCGCAGGGGCGGCAACTTGCCGGCGGTGGCCTGCTCCGGTCATTATGCGCCGGCACATGATCATCCCCCGCACCCGACACGCCCTGCTCGCCGCCGCGCTGTTCGCCGCCGCGGCGCTGGGTGTTGCCCACGCCGCTGAGACTTTCGAGGGCGTCGTTCCCTGTGCGCTGTGCCTGCTGGAGCGCTGGCCCTGGGGCATCGCCATCGCCGTCGCGGTCGTCGGGCTGGCCTTGCCGCACCGGCCGGCGCGGGTCGCGCTGGGGCTGGCCGGGCTGCTGGTGCTCGGCGGCGCCGGCATCGCCGCGCTGCATGTCGGGGTCGAGGCGAAGCTGTGGCCCAGCCCGCTGCCGGAATGCGCGGCGCCGCAGTTCTCCGGCGGCAGTATCGCCGAACGCCTGCGCAGCATGCCGGCCCGCCCGGCCAAGCCGTGCGACGAGCCCACCTACATCATCCCCGGCCTGCCGCTCTCCACCGCGACCCTGAACCTGCTCGCCAGCCTGGCCTTCGCCGCCGCCGTTGCCGGCTACCTGGCGCAAACCGGGAGGTCCCGCGCATGAGCCAGACGGACGAGGGGCGGCTGCCCGGCGATCCGACCGCGCGTGAGACGGTGGCACGCATGCTGCGCGTCGACCACGCCGGCGAGTATGGGGCCAAGCGCATCTACCAGGGCCAGCTGGCGGTGCTGGGCCGCGGCCCGCGGGGCGACGTGCTGCGCCACATGCGGCAGCAGGAGCAGGTGCACCTCGACACCTTCGCCGCCCTGGTGGCCGACCGCCGGGTGCGCCCCACCGCCCTGCTGCCGCTGTGGCACATCGCCGGCTTCGCCCTCGGCGCGGTAACGGCGGCGCTCGGCGAGCGCGCGGCGATGGCGTGCACCGTGGCGGTGGAGGAGGCGATCGACGCGCATTATGCCGGCCAGGCCGCCGAACTCGGCGAGGACGAGGCGGACCTGCGCGCCACCATTGAGGCGTTCCGTGCCGAGGAACTGGAGCATCGCGATATCGGCCTGGCGCACGGGGCGGAGCAGGCGCCGGGCTATCGGGTGCTGTACAACCTGATCAAGGCGGGCTGCCGGGTGGCGATTGCGGTGAGCGAACGCGTGTAGTGCCTGCCGTCCGCGCAATGACCGTCTTGCCCGGGCTTGGCCCGGCCACCCACGACTCCGGCACGGCACCACGATCGTGGTTGGCCGGCCTGTGCCGATGGTTACCGACCGTTAGCTTCCCGCCAGACCGTGACGAATGCCGTGATTTGACGCCCGAACCGATCCTCGAGCGCATGTTCAAGTTCCCCCGCCGGGGCGGCGAGCGCGAGCGACGGGGCCGCCCAGAGTGCGAGGGTCGCCCGCACTTGCTCGCCGCTATAGTTGATGACAGCGGGTTCGCGGGTGAAGGCACGCAATTCGGTCGTGATGCCGGCAGCGCATAGGCCACCGTCGAGAGTTGTTACCCCGACCTGAACGTACAGAAGCGGCTGGGAGGCAAGGAAATCGCCCTCGCGCGTGCGTTGACGGGCCTGTTCGCTGAACCCGGGCGGTTGAGGAGTGCGCGGAGACGCCTGCAAAGTACGGAGCGCTTCCTTATCTTCGGCCAAGAGGGCGAGTAGCCGCGCTTGTCGCTCCGCCCCTCCGATCGCGTTCAGGCCGGTTTCATGCAGCTTTTTCGTAGCAAAGTGCTCTAGAACGGCGCGCTTGACGACCTGGCAGGGGGAAGGGCTGCTCGCACCATTGCCTTCGGTGAAAACATTGACCGACACCGTGATTGCCTGGAGCCCCTTGAACCGGGGAGTCCTGTAGTCCGATTGCGCGGATCCCGTTGTGGGTAGGAGAACCGATGCGAACATTGCGACGACACCCGCGCGGATTTGCCCGACAGGCCAAACCATGGCTTCCCGTCCCTCGTTCCGAACCCCCGGAGCGGGCTCATGCCGCCCCGATTGCCGCGTTCATCGCCCGCACGCCGGCCGCCGCACCCTCCGGGTGGTTCCACACCCCGCCGACCACGGCCAGGAAATCCGCCCCGGCTTCGACAAGAACAGAACAGTTCTCCGCCGTGATGCCGCCGATCGCCACGCAGGGCAACTCCATCAGTTCCGCCCACCACCTCACGATCTCCACCTCCGCGTGCGCCGGCGCCAGCTTGGTAGCGGTGGGAAAGAAGGCGCCGAACGCCACGTAGTCCGCGCCGGCCTCGCCCGCCTCCATGGCGAGATGGCGGCTGGCGTGGCAGGTCACCCCCATGGTCAGCGAACCCAGCAGCTTGCGCGCGACCGGCGCGGGCGTGTCTTCCTGGCCGACATGCGCCCCGTCGCAGCCCAGCGCCATGGCGAGGTCGGCCCGGTCGTTGAGGATCACCGCCACGCCACGCGCCTGCGCCACCGGGCGCAACGCATCCACCGCCCGCTGCAGCGCATCGTCGGACAGGTCCTTGAGCCGGATCTGCAACGCCGCCACGTCGCCGGCATCCAGCGCGGCCGCCAGCGTGTCGGCGAAGCCGGGAACGATGGCGGGCGGGGTAACCAGGTAGAGCCGACACCGATCCCCGCCCGCCATCGGGATCATGCCTTGCCCTGGTAGATCTCGATGATCTTGGCAAGCATCGCCAGCGCTTCGGCCTTCGGGCGCTGGAAGGTGTTGCGGCCGATGATCGAGCCGTTGGCGCCGCCGTCGCGCAAGCCGCGGATGGTCTCGTAAAGCGCTGCCTCGCCGGCGGACTCGCCGCCCGAGAACACCACGATGCGCCGGCCCGCGAAGCAGGCCTGCCGCACGTGCTCGACCCGCTTGGCCATGGTGGAGATATCGATCCCCTGGTAGCTCTTCTTCGCCGCTTCCTGGCCGAGCACCGCGGTCGGCGGCTTCACCTTGATGATGTGCGCGCCCATCAGCGCCGCCATGTGGGCGGCATAGGCGCAGATATCCACCGCGGTCTCGGCGGCCTTGTCCAGCATCGGGCCGCGCGGGTAGCTCCACACCACCACCGCCAGCCCGGCCGACTTGGCCTCGGCGGTCAGCTCGCGCAGTTCTTCCATCTGTTCGAAGGCGAATTCGCTGCCCGGATAGATGGTGAAGCCGATCGCCGAGCAGCCCAGCCGCAGCGCGTCATCGACGCCGCCGGTCACGGCCTGGTCGCGCGTGGTCGCCAGGCTGTTGGAACTGTTCACCTTCAGGATGGTCGGGATGGCGCCGGCAAAACTGTCCGCGCCGGCCTCGATCATGCCGAGCGGCGAGGCGAAGGCCGACAGCCCGGCCTCGATGGCGAGCTGGAAGTGGTACTGCGGGTCGTACGCCGGCGGGTTCGGCGCGAACGATCGGGCGGGGCCGTGCTCGAACCCCTGGTCGACCGGCAGGATCACCAGCTTGCCGGTGCCACCGAGCTTCCCCTCCATGAGGATGCGCGCCAGGTTGGCCTTGGTGCCGGGATTGTCGCTCTCGTAGCCATCGAGGATTTTCTTGACGCGCTGCGTAATGCGCATGGTGGGCTCCCTGGAACTCGGATTTTCCGATCGGTGCGGTCCTAGCCCAGCGGAACGGTCCTGTCACCCCGCAGCCAGGCGCAAAGTCGGCGCAAATTGCCCGTCGCGGCGAGATCGAGTGCCGCCGGCCGGGCCGGCAACACTATAGCGCCGAGCATCCCTGCGACGGCGTTAACGGCCGCGAAGGCCGGACAGGCCGCATCCAGCACCAAGGCGGGCTGGCCGACCCGCAACGCCGCCATGGCCTGCCCGGCGGCGTCGGCGCAATCCAGCACGTCGTCGAACGCGGCCAGCGGAAACTCCGCCCGGGCTTGCCCGATCAGGCCCCGCCACCACATGCACCCGGCGAACAGCGCCGCCCCCGGCGCGGACAGCAGCGCCACCGGCAGCCCGGGCCGCAACGCGGCCCGGACATGGTCCGCTCCGTGAACCACGACAGCGGGGTGCAGGATCATGCTTGACGTTCAAGCCCTTCGGCGCTTGAAACTCAAGTTGATGCGGAGCTGCCGGAGGACTCGATTTGGCCGAACCCGACGACCCGGCCGACGCCGCGGCGCGGCTCGAAGAAGCGCTGGAACGGATTGCCGCACTGGCCGACCGGGTCGGCGCGACAAGCCGCACCGAATCGATGCCGGAAGGGGCGGTGGATGGCGCCGCCCTGGCGGATCGTCTGGACGCGCTGATCGCGAAGTTGCGGACGGCGCTCGCCAACCGGCCGGCCTGACCGGCCGGGATCCAACAGGAAGGAGGCTGCGATGGCGCAGGTCGCCGTGAAGATCAACGGCTTTGCCTACACCGTCGGCTGCGAGGACGGCCAGGAAGAGCACCTGCAGGCGATGGCGACGCAGGTCGATACCCGGATCGACAGCATCAAGGCGCTGGGCGGCAATTCCGGCGAGGTGCGGCTGCTGCTGCTGGCCTCGCTGTTGATGGCCGACGAAATCCACGACCTGCGCATCGAAATGGACGCCTTGCGCGAGGCCGCCGGCCGGCCGCGCCAGGCCGGCAGGAGCGACGCCAAGGCCGAAGCCGAAATGGCGAAACGACTCGGCAAGCTGGCCGCACGCGCGGAACAGATTGCAGCGACGCTCGAGCGTCCCTAAGTAGAAGGGGCGGGGCTGCCCGGTGCGTCAGGCAATGCATCCCCGGGGCCGATAAGCACCTCCCGGGAACTGGCTCTGTCGTGATCGTGGTCACGGTACCCGGTGCCCACCTGCTCACGCGGGCCTTGGGAGGATGGTAACGCCAACGGCCATGGCGGCTCCGCACTTCACTTGCGCTGAATTGATCGCGGCCAAGCAGGCGCTTCGCGTGCGCCTGCGGGCGCTGCGCGAGCCCTGCGACCCCTCGCTCGGCACCGCGCTGGCGGCCCACGTGCTGCGCGAGCGGCCGCCGCCGCCCGGCGCCACCGTCGCCGGCTTCTGGCCGATGGGCGCGGAAATCGACATCCGCCCGCTGCTGGAGGCGCTGCACGGGCGCGGCCACCCGGTCGCCCTGCCCGCGACGCCGCCGCGCGGCAACCCGTTGATTTTCCGGCTTTGGCACCCCGGCATGGCGATGCTGCCGGAACGCTTCGGCACCGCGCGCCCGAGCGGCGACGTGGTGCGGCCACACTGGCTGCTGGTGCCGCTGCTCGGCTTCGACCGCACCGGCCACCGCCTGGGCTACGGCGGCGGCTACTACGACCGCACCCTGGCCATCCTGCCGGGCGCCATAGCCATCGGCTGCGCCTATGCGTGCCAGGAGGTGGACGCGGTGCCGGCCGCGGAGTACGACATCCGCCTCAACGCCGTGGCCACCGAGCGCGGCGTGATCCCCTGCGGCGGAGACTAGATGAACATCCTGTTCCTGGGCGACGTGGTCGGTCGCACCGGCCGCGACACGGTCGCCGCCGCGCTGCCCGACCTGCGCACCCGCCTCGCCATCGACCTCGCGGTGGTCAACGCCGAGAACGCCTCGCACGGCTTCGGCCTGGCGCCGGACATGGCGCGCACCCTATTCGCCGCCGGCGCCGACGTCATCACGCTCGGCAACCACGCCTGGGATCGTAAGGAAGTCATCCCCTTCATCGCCGAAACGCCGCGCCTGCTCCGGCCGATCAACTACCCCCCCGGCACCCCCGGCGCCGGCAGCGTCGTCGTCGCGCTCGCCGACGGGCGCCGCGCCCTGGTGCTGAGCGCCATGGGACGGCTGTTCATGGACAGCCTGGATTGCCCGTTCCGCGCCACCGCCGTCGAATTGTCGAAATACCGCCTCGGCGCTTCGATCGCCGCCATCGTCATCGACTTCCACGCCGAGGCCACCAGCGAGAAAATGGCCTTCGGACACTCCTTCGACGGCCAGGCCAGCCTGGTGGTGGGCACCCACACCCACTGCCCCTCGGCCGACCACCAACTCCTGCCGGGTGGCACCGCGTTCCAGTCCGACCTCGGCATGTGCGGCGATTACGACAGCGTCATCGGCATGCAGAAGGAAACCGCCAGCGCCCGCTTCTGGCGCAAGGTGCCGGGCGAACGCCTGCAACCGGCCGAAGGCATCGCCACGATCTGCGGCACCTTCGTCGTCACCGACGACACCACCGGCCTCGCTATCCGCATCGATCCCATCCGCCAGGGCGGGCGACTGTCACAGACCATGCCACGGGTGTAGAAACCCACTCGGAGCGCAAGGAAGGCAGA
>CAIMEK010000027.1 GCA_903839965.1 uncultured Acetobacteraceae bacterium
AGGAAGACGGCGACGATTTCGCCCGCCGTGCCGGCGCCCAGCGCCGCGTCCAGCGACTCCAGCACGCTCGGGTCGATGGCTGGCCCGTCCGTGGCGGCGGCGGGCGCGGGCGGCGGGGCGGGCGTGCGGTGCACCCTGGCGATCTCGCCGGCCAGGCCCTCCGCGGTGAACGGCTTCGGTGCGAACCCGTCCATGCCGGCCTCCCGGCAGGCGGCCTCGGCATCGCGCGAGGCGTTGGCGGTCAGGCCGATGATGCCCACCCGTGCGGCCGGCGGCGGCAGGGCGCGGATTGCCCGGGTGGCCGCCAAGCCGTCCATCACCGGCATCATCACGTCCATCAGCACCATATCGAAGGCACCGGCGCGCACCGCCTCCAGCGCCGCCGCGCCGTCGCCGACGGCGGTCACGACATGGCCCTGGTGGCGCAGGATCCGGGTGGCCACCAGCCGGTTCACCGGGTGGTCCTCGGCCACCAGCACGCGCAGCGGTCCGTGCGGGGCACCGGCCGGCGCCGCGGCGAGGGCATCGGCGGGGGCGGACTGCACGGTCAGGCTGAAGCGGAAGGTGCTGCCCTCGCCGGGCCGGCTTTGCACCGAAATGCCGCCGCCCATTGCTTCCAGCAGGCGCCGGCAGATCGCCAGCCCCAGGCCGGTGCCGCCGAACCGGCGGGTCGCCGAGCCGTCGACCTGGGTGAACTCCTCGAACAGCTTGGCCTGCATGTCGGGCGCGATGCCGATGCCGGTGTCGCGCACCGTGCCTTCCAGGCGCCATGCCGGGGCCGGCGCGTCGCCGAGCGGTTGCGCATCCAGCGCGATGGCGACCTCGCCCGCCCCGGTGAACTTCACCGCGTTGCCCGCCAGGTTCAGCAGCACCTGGCGCAGCCGCTTGGCGTCGCCGAGCACCCGTTCGGGCACCGCCGACGTTGCCTCGACGCGCAGGCGCAGCCCCTGCTCGGCGGCCTGCGGGGCGAGCATCACCCGCACCGTCTCCAGCACCGCGCGCGGCGCGAACGGCGCGCACTCAAGCTCCAGCGCGCCGTGGTCGATCTTGGAGAAGTCGAGCACGTCGTCCAGCAGGGCCAGCAGGTGGTGGCCGGACTCCTGGATGGTGCGCGCGTAACCCTCCTGCTCGGCGGTGAGGCGGGTGTCGCCCAGCAGGGCGGCCAGCCCGAGGATGCCGTTCAGCGGGGTGCGGATTTCGTGGCTCATCACCGCCAGGAACTGCGAGCGGGC
This sequence comes from uncultured Acetobacteraceae bacterium, assembly GCA_903839965.1. Classification (GTDB taxonomy): domain Bacteria; phylum Pseudomonadota; class Alphaproteobacteria; order Acetobacterales; family Acetobacteraceae; genus Rhodovastum. Next base: position 1,233 of record CAIMEK010000027.1, read on the forward strand.
GCGGCTGGCGCTCTCCGCGGCCTCGCGGGCCACCAGCAGTGCCTGCTGGGTGCGCTCCCATTCGGTGACATCGGTGAACGTGCGCACCGAGGAGCTGTCGGCGAGCAGGTGGGTGCGCACTTCCAGCACGGTCCCGTTCGGCCGGATGCGCTTGTAGACCGCCGGCCAGTCGGCCTGGTGCGCCGGGGGGGGCACGCCTCCGTGCTCGCCCTGCGCGACCTGCCAGGCGATGATGTCGCGCACCAGCGAACCGGCGCCCAGCCCCGGGGGCAGGCCAAGCAGTTCCTTGACGCGCCCGTTCGCCAACACCACGCGATCGTCGGCGTCCATCATGGCGATGCCCTGGCTGATGCTGGCCATAGTGGTTTCCAGCAGCTTCTGCGCATGGGTGCGCCGTTGCCGCTCGCGCATGCCGGCGATGGCCAGCAGCAGCACCAGCACCGTCACCGCCACCGCCGCCGCGAGGAGGCACTGCATGTCGCGCCGGAATTCCGCCATCGCGGCCAGTTCGGACAGGCCGACCGCCACCACCAGCGGCAGGCCCGGCACCAGCCGGAAATTCTCCAGCCGGCGCACGTGGTCGCGCGGATTGGTCCAGGTGAACTCCCCGGCCTCCTCGAGCGCGGCGCGTTGCACGGCGGGGTTGATCGAGATGGCGTTCGAGAGATCCGCCATTCCTGTTGTCATCAGGCGGGCGCGCTGCATGCCGTCCAGGCCGACGATGACCACCGTGCCGTCCGGCCCCAGCGCGGTCGGGCTGGCAAAGCGGAGCAGCGCCGCCGGCGGAACCGAGGCGACGAGGATGCCGTCGAACGCGCCCTTCGGGTCGCGCAGCATGCGCACGAACTGCACCGTCCATGCGTGCGACACCCGGCCGAGCACCGGCGGGCTGATATGCAGCACATCCTGCGGATGGTCGGCGAAGAAGCGGAAATGCGGCCGGTCGGACAGGTCGATGCGCTCGGCGATCGGCCGCAGGTTGCTCAGCGTGACCAGTCCGGCGCGGTCGGTCACGGCAATCTGCAGCGGCAGCACCTGCCCGGGGTCGACCTGGTCGATCCATGGCCCCAGATCCACCGCGGCGCCGTCGCGCTCGCGCAGCGCGCGCACGAACAACAGCGTCTGGTCGATTTCGCGCACGGAGCGCAGCAGCGATTCGGTGAAGGCGCGGGCCAGGTTGGCCCCGTTCGCCTGCGCCGCCGAGCGGATGAACGAATACTCGCTGCTCAGGTGCAGGCCGACCCCGAGCCAGACCAGCGCGATGGCGCCGAACACCCAGCCGCCGGTGCCGAGCCGCAGGTTCCGCAACCCGGGCCGGCGCCATGTCATGACACGGCGTCCGCCCATTCGGCGGCCCGCAGCCGCTGCGCCAGCCCGGTGTGGCTGAGCGCCGGGGCGAACAGGTAGCCCTGGCCCACCGTGCAGCCCAGCCTGGTCAGCAGCTCGGCGATCGGCTCGGTCTCGATGCCTTCGGCGACCAGCTGCAGCCCAAGCTCGCGCGCCAGCGACACGATGGCGCGGATGATCTTCGGCGCTTCCGGGTCGTCGAGGCAGGTGGACACGAAACGCTGGTCGATCTTCAGCTCGCTGAACGGCAGCCGCAGCAGCGACAGCAGCGAGGCATGCCCGGTGCCGAAATCGTCGATCGACAGCTTGACGCCGCGGATGCGCAGCCGGGTCAGGATATCGGCCGCCGCGACGTAGTCCTCCATCACCGCGCCTTCGGTGACTTCCAGCACCAGGGCGGCCGGCGGCACGCCGCTCTCGGCCAACAGGTCCGAGATGCGCTCGGGCAGCGCCAGGTCGGTCAGGCTGACCGGGGAGAGGTTGAACGCCAGCGTCAGGTCGGGGCGTTCGGCGCGCCAGGGCCGGAACAGCGCGAGCGCCTGCGCCAGCATGCGGCAGGTCAACCGGTCGATCAGGCCGGCCCGCTCGGCCAGCGGAATGAACAGGTCGGGGCGCACCATGCCGAGCACCGGGCTGTGCCAGCGCGTCAGCACCTCCACCCCCACCAGCCGGCGGCTTTGCAGCGCCACCTTGGGCTGGAACAGGCAGACGATTTCGTTCTCCTCGATGCCCACCTTGAGCAGGGAGGGGTCGATGTCGGCGCCGTCCGGCGTGCTGGCGGCCCGGCTCTGTTCGGGCAGGGTGCGCAGCAGCGCCAGCAGTTGCTCGACCAGCAGCGGCTTGCCCAGCGTGCCGGCCACCCGCAGCCCGAGCGCGGAGGCCAGCCGGGCGGCGGCCTGGCGCACCCGCTCGTCGAAGCGGGAGACGAACACCAGCACCGCGTTGGAACCGGCCTGGCGCAGGCTGCGCAGCAGCTCGATGCCGTCGTGGTCGCGCAGGCCGAGGTCGAGCACGACCACGTCGTAGGGGACCTCCTGGACCCGGTCCACCGCCTCGGCCAGGCTGGCCGCGGCGTCGGTGGCGATGCCCAGCATGCCGGCGGCGCGCGCCACCAGCAGGCGCGGCACCGCCTCGTCGTCCACCACCAGCAACCTGCGGGCGGGACTGTCCGATCGCGTCGCTGTCACGCTGGAACCTCCGGGCGAACCGACCCGGAGAGTCCGTCAATTCGGTGACAATCCGGTAAACGCCGGCGGGCTCAGCCCAGCAGCCGCCCGATCACCCGCGCGGTGTAGTCGACCACCGGAATGATCCGCCCGTAGTTGATCCGGGTCGGCCCGATCACGCCGATGGCGCCGACGATGCGGTTGGCCGCGTTGCGCGCCGGCGCCACCACCATCGACAGCCCGGCGGCGCCGAACAGCCCGCTCTCGGCGCCGATGAATATCCGCACCCCGTCCGACTTCTCGGCCAGTTCCAGCAGGCGGAGCATGGTCTCCTGCGTCTCCAGCCGCTCGAACAGCAACTGGATCGCGGTCAGCCGCTCGATCTGCGTCACGTCCGACAGCAATCGCGCCTGGCCGCGCACGATCAGGCTGCCGCCGCGACCTTCGCCGGTCCAGGTGGCCAGCCCTGCCTCCACCACCTGCGACGAGAGCGCGTCCAGCTCGGTGCGGTTGGCCGCCAGTTCGGCGGCGACCAGGCGCTGCAGGTCGGCCAGTCCGCGGCCGGAAAGCCGGGCGTTGAGGTAGTTGCCGGCCTGCTCCAGCGCCGATGGCGGCAGCCCGGGCGGAATGTCGAGAATGCGGTTCTCCACCTGGCCGTCGGCGTTCACCAGCACCACCAGGGCGCGCCCCGAACCCAGCGGCACGAACTCGATGTGGCGCACCGCGCCGTCCGATTTCGGCGCCAGCACCAGCCCGGCGGCGGCCGACAGGCCCGAGAGCAGGGTCGAGGCCTCGGCCAGGGTGTCCTCCAGGCTGCGCCCGGAACCGGACAGCGTCGCTGTGATCGCCTCGCGGTCGTCCTCGGCGAGTTCGCCGAACTGCAGCAGCCCGTCCACGAACAGCCGCAGCCCGCGCTCGGTCGGCAGCCGCCCGGCCGAGGTGTGCGGGGCGAACAGCAGCCCGGCCTCGGTGAGGTCGGCCATCACATTGCGGATGGTGGCCGGCGACAGGCTCATCGGCAGCCGGCGGGACAGCGTGCGGCTGCCGACCGGCTCGCCGGTTTCGACGTATTGCTCGACGATCTGCCGAAGCACGGCGGCGGAACGCGCGTCCAGCCCGGGCGTTGAGGGCGTCGGGCGGCTGGCGATCAGCGCGCGGGTGCCGGAGGATGGGGGCAGCGGGTGGTCCATTTAGGTTAATCCGACACACTAGAATGGCATC
>CAIMEK010000028.1 GCA_903839965.1 uncultured Acetobacteraceae bacterium
AAGTTGCCGAAGGTCAAGCCGGTGGTGACGCGGGTGGAGCAATATGTCGGGCCTTGCCGCTGCTGTGGGAAAGCCACGCTGGCGCCGCTGCCCGAGGGGCTGGAGCCGGGCACGCCGTTCAGCCTCAACATCGTGGCTGGAAAGATGAACGGCAAGATCATATCGTCGGACATGGCGGGTGGGGCTCGTGCATGCGCGTGGACAGGATGGCGTCGACACCAAATTCTTGAACGCTATCAGCATCTTGCGCGACACCCGCCAGCGAATCCCTGCCATGCCTTGAATAAGAGCGGCTCTTATATCCGTCGTGTCAAGTGCAATCCATGTCTAAACGTCCTGCATATGCAGGTATTACTTCGGTATATCGGCACTCGATGTGGACTCTATGACCATGCTGGCCGTCGTGGCAATCGGCGATCAGACCGCCGTCCTCATCGTCACCCTACAGAGCTACACGTTCGGCTAAACAGCGAATTCGTCAACTGCCTGTTGAGTGCGCGACGGACCCGCCCTACGATCAATCCCTGATTGAGGACGTTTCATGCTTGTTACGCTCACGCAGGCCTTCGGCTTCATCGGGAAGCAAGAGAAGGCGATTGCCGCGTTCAACGTGTTTGGCTTCGAGGATGCCGCCGCGGTTGTCGCGGCGGCGGAACACCTCGGCGAACCGGTTGCCCTTATGGCCAACAAGCCGGCCCTGGCCCACATGCCGGTCGAGGTCCTCGCGGCCACCCTGTGCGCCATTGGCAGGCGCGCCACGGTGCCGGTCGTGGTGCATCTCGACCACGCCACCGACTACGAGACGGTACTGCGCGCGATTTTCAACGGATTTACCTCTGTGATGTTCGACGGTTCGCAGCTCGGGTTCGAGGAGAACGTAGCTCGCTCGCTGGAGGTCAGGCGCGCGGCGCATGCATGCGGGGTCAGCGTCGAGGCGGAGATCGGGTCGGTGGGTTATGCGGACGGTACCGTCTCGCATACGGAATGCACCACGCCCGAGCTCGCCGCCGCTTTCGAGCAGAAAGTTGCCCCTGACGCGCTGGCGATTGCCGTCGGCACGGTGCATCGGATGACCACGGGAATCGCGCAGATCGATTTCGATCTGATGGACCGCGTGGTGGCGCGGATGCGCACGCCCGCGGTCATCCACGGCTCCAGCGGTGTGACCGATGCCGACTTGCGTCGGCTGGTTCGGCACGGGGCGAAGAAGATCAACATCGGTACCGCCCTGCGGGTGGCTTTCGGCCGCACGCTGCGCGAGGGCATGGTGAGCCGGCCGGAGGAATTCGATCGCATCAGGTTCTTCGGCCCCTGCATGCAGGCCGTCACCGAGCTTGCGCGGCAGAAGATGCTGGCGATGAACGGTGGCTAGGCCCCGGCCCGCAACGCGCGTTTCGACGGCAATGGACCACGTGCTGAACTCACATTCCGAGGTTTCGTCATGGCCTACCTGACGTTCGACCCGTCCAGGAAATTCGATGTGATTCCCCTCGGGCGCGCGGCGATCGACTTCAATCCGGTCGATATCAACCAGCCCCTGGAGAAGTGCCAGACCTTCAGGAAATACCTCGGTGGATCGCCCGCCAACATTGCCGTTGGGCTGGCACGGCTGGGCAAGAAGGTCGGCTTCATCGGCAAGGTGTCGGACGACCAGTTCGGGAAGTACATCAAGGACTTCTTCGTGCGCGACGGCATCGACATCTCCAACATCGCCCTCGCGAGGGCGGGCATTTCGCTCGGCCTGGCCTTCACGGAAATTCTTTCCCCCAGCGAGAGCAGCATCCTGATGTGCCGTACCCTCGCAGCGGACCTGCAGCTCGACGTTGGCGACATCGACGCGGACTACATCGCCAGCGCGAAGATCCTGCTGATCTCCGGCACCTCGCTCGCCGAAAGCCCGTCGCGCGAGGCCGCGTTGAAGGCGATGGAACTGGCCCGCAAGCATGGCACCGTCGTTGCCTTCGATATCGACTACCGGCCATACAACTGGAAGAACGCCGACGAGATCGCGATCTACTACTCGCTGGTCGGGCGCAACAGCTCGCTGATCCTGGGCTCGCGCGAGGAATACAACTGCATGGAGCACCTGATGGTCGACGCGCCCGGTTCCGACGCGGAGTGCGCCGCGCGGTGGCTTGGCTTCGGCAATCGGATCGTCGTCATCAAGCACGGCAAGGATGGCTCGATTGCCTTCGTCGCCGGTGGCAACAGCTATCGCATCCGGCCCTTCCCAGTGACGGCCGCCAAGTCGACCGGGGGCGGCGACGGCTATGCCTCGGCGCTGCTGTACGGTCTGCTCGAAGGCTGGGATATTGTTGATACGCTGGAGTTCGCGAGCGCGTCGGCCTCGATGCTGGTGGCCGCGCCAAGCTGCGCCGACGCCATGCCTTCGGCGGACGCGATCCGGGCGTTCATCGAGGCGGAGAAGGCCGAATATGGCGAGGCGATCGCGCGCGGCTAGCGGCCAAGCCGCAGTGCACGCCGCGGGATGCACGGAAACGATGGTGTTGCGGCTCATCGTCGGCGTCCCGGAGCTTCCGGTGCTGGGGCCGAGGAAGCTCGACTGTCCCACCATCCGGCAACTGGCGCTCGCGCGCGTCGCTGCTCCGCAGGAGAGCGGACATCCCGACTCATCGCGGTGATGGGCCCCGCCGCGCTGAATACGCTTGACCGGACCAGCCCGTGACGCTTGAATGGTAAAGCGCTTTACAAAGAGAGGCCGGCATGGCCGGGCGAAAGGCGGGAACACAGCTGAAGGACGTCGCCCTGGCGGCCGGCGTTTCCGCCACGACCATCTCGCGCTACCTCAACCACAAGCTGACCCTGCCTAAAACCACGGCCGCGCGCATCGAAAGCGCCATCGGCCATCTCGGCTACCAACCGAACCCGCATGCCCGCCGGCTGAGCCTCGGGCGGTCGGAGACGATTGGGCTGATCATCCCCGACATTGCCAACCCCTTCTTCGCCCAACT
>CAIMEK010000029.1 GCA_903839965.1 uncultured Acetobacteraceae bacterium
CCGCGTTCGGCATCGGCCCCCAGCGCGGCGGCGGCCAGCAACGCCGCGGTGGCGTTCATCGCCATGTGCCGCCCCGGCGCGGGCAAGCGGAACGCGTATTCCCGGCCGAGGATGCGCACGGTCACATCGGATCCCTCGGCGTCGGCGATGGCGGCCAGCAGGCAGCCGTCGGCCGCCGCCGACGTGCCGAAGGTCAGCACCCGGGCGAACCCGGCGCGCTCGCGCAGCCGCTCGAACAGCGGCGATTCGGCCGGCAGCAGCACCGTGCCGCCATGCACCAGGCCGTCGCAGATGGAGGCCTTCTCGTCGGCGATCGCCTCGATGCTGCCGAGGTGGCCGACATGGGTCCGCTCCACCGCGGTCACCAGCGCCACATGCGGGCGTGCCAGGCGGGCCAGCGGGGCGATCTCGCCGGCATGGTTCATGCCGATCTCGACGATGCACCAGGCGGTATCGGCGGGCAGCCGGGCGAGCGTCAGCGGCACCCCCCAGTGGTTGTTGTAGGAGGCCTCCGCGGCATGGGTCGTGCCCTGGCCGGCGAGGATGGCGCGCAGCATTTCCTTGCTGGTGGTCTTGCCCACCGAGCCGGTCACCGCCGCCACCCGGCCGGCGCAGCGCGAGCGGGCAAAGCCGCCGAGCCGGCACAGCCCCGCCAGCGTGTCGTCCACCACCAGCAGCCCGCGGCGCCCCTCCGGCGTCCGCCGGTCCGCGCCCGCAAGCCGCTGCGTCACCATCGCCCCGGCCGCGCCGCGCGCCAACGCCTCGGCAACGAAGGCGTGGCCGTCCCGGGCCTCGCCCTGCAGCGCCACGAACAGGTCGCCGGCCCGCAGCGTCCGCGTATCGATCGACACCCCCTCGGCTCCGAACGGCGCCGCCAGCACCCCGCCCGTCGCTTCGACCAGATCCCTGGCTTGCCAAAGCATCACGTCACTCCCCCTCCGCTTGAGGGAGCGCGCCGGGGGGAGGGGTCGATCCCACCAACCGCCGCACCGCCGCCACGTCGTCGAACGGCAACGTCACCCCGCCGATGGTCTGCCCCTGCTCGTGACCCTTGCCGGCCACCGCCAGCACGTCGCCGGGCCCAAGATCGGCCAGCGCCGAGGCGATGGCCGCCGCGCGACCGCCGCCGTCCCGTCCGTTCGGGCAGCCCGCCAGCACGGCGGCGCGGATCGCGGCGGGGTCCTCGCTGCGGGGATTGTCGTCGGTCACCACCACCACGTCGGCCAGCGCGGCGCAGGCCGCGCCCATCAGCGGGCGCTTGCCCGGGTCACGGTCGCCGCCGGCGCCGAACACCACGTGCAGCCGCCCCCTGGTATGCGGCCGCAGCGCCGTCAGCAGCCGCTCCAGCGCGTCCGGGGTATGCGCGTAATCGACATACACCGCGGCCCCGTTGGCCAGCCGCGCGGCCAGTTCCATGCGTCCGCGCACCCCCGCCAGCCCGCCGATATGCCGCCATGCCTCGGCGACTCCGGTGGCCTCGGCCAAGGCCGCCGCCAGCAGGGCGTTGTCGGCCTGGAAGCGCCCGGGCAACGGCAGGAACAGCGCCCGCCGCGCCCCGCCGACCTCGATGTCCAGCTGCTGCCCGTCCGGCGCGGGCGTCGCCCTGACCAGGCGGATCGCCGTGCCGTCCTCGCCGACGGTGCCGAGGTCCAGTCGCCGCCGCGCCGCGATGGCGCGCAGCGCTGCCATGCTTTCGGCGTCCAGCGCGGTGCTCGCCACCACCGGCGCGCCCGCCGGCAGCAGCTCCGCGAACAGCCTGAGCTTGGATCTCCGGTAGGCCTGCATGGTGCCGTGGTAGTCCAGGTGGTCGCGGGTCAGGTTGGAGAACCCCGCCGCCGCCAGCCGCACCCCGTCCAGGCGGAACTGGTCCAGCCCGTGCGAGGACGCCTCCATGGCGGCATGCCCGATGCCGGCGCGCGCCAGCCGGGCGAGCATGTCCGCCAACGCCTGCGGGTCGGGCGTGGTCAGCCCGGGCCCTGGTTCGAAACCGGGCGCGTGCAGCCCCAGCGTGCCCAGGCTGGCCGCCGGATGGCCGGCCGCCGTCCACACCTGGCGCAGGAACTCGACCGTGCTGGTCTTGCCGTTGGTGCCGGTGACGGCAATCAGCGTCTCGGGCTGCTTGCCGGCCTGCAAGGCGGCGATCTGCGCCAGGCGGCGGCGCGGC
>CAIMEK010000030.1 GCA_903839965.1 uncultured Acetobacteraceae bacterium
GATCTGGCAAAGACATTTCGAGCACCGATGAACTGTATTTTTCGCGGAAGCAGCCTCAGGTGAGGCTTCCCATGCGCCACCATCAGGCGGCATCTATTAATTTCTTTGCCAAGCGCCGCCAATCACCTTCACCGGTTTCAGTTTTTTTCTCCAGGCGACACAGCGCCCGCTATTTCCCCTTCCCTTTCGCCGGTACCAGCGCGATATGCGTCGTGCCCGCCGGGAGGGTGACGGTGAGCGTGTCGCCGGCCTGCGCGAGCGTCGCGGGGCTGTTGGGCTCCGCGCTCCAGACGCCGGGCGCTTGCACCGTGAAGGTGGCCGCGTCCGCGGCGGTATCGCGACCGAGCACGAGCTGCTTGTCGGCCACGTGCAGGATGGCAGGACCGGCGCCGGTCAGGCTGTAGCCCGCATAGCGCACGGTGCCCGGCGCGCCGAGGGCCAGCACCAGGCCGCTGGGCCGGCGCTGCACCGAGGCGGCGGTGCCGGAAAATGCGGCGTCCTCGGCGGTGGCCTGTGATTCCTTGTCGGCGAGAAAGGCGTAGTCGCAGCCGAATTTGCCCGACACCTTGATCACCTTCCCGTCGCCCAGGGTGGCGAAGACGGGCGTCTCCTCGGCGGTCAGGTGCGGGTAAAGCGCCACGAAATAGGCGCCGTCGCCGGGAAGCTGCAGGTGCAGCAGGTCCTGGTAGAACGGAAACGCTTTCGTGCCGTAGAAGCCTGGCTTCATGGTGCCGTAGCGCAGCGTGTGGCGCGGGGTGTCGGTGGGCGCGGCGATGTAATATTCCACGTCCAGGCCCAACTGCCCCACCGCGGTGAAGCGGTCGCCGGTCAACGGACGCGCCGGCATGCACTTCACGCCCGGCTTGTCGGCAAGGAACGCCTCGCGGTTGACCGCCTCCTCGGGCGTGCCGATCTTCTCGGAGTTCGTCCAGAACTGCCACTGGGTCGGCTGCCCGCCGCTGATGGTGTCGCGCAACACCAGGTATTGAATGCCCGCCGGCGTATCGTCAAAAATCCACAACGCCTGCCGTTGCCAGCGCACCGGGAGTTTCCCGACGGTCGGCACCTGCGGGAAGGCCGGCACCGTGGCGGGCGGCGTCACCTGCATCCAGTTGCCGGTCCACTCGAACGCCGCCGCGCTGTAGTTTAGCCGCGGCAGCAGCGCCAGCCCCTTCGCCGTCGCGGTGGCATGGTAGCCGCCGGAGGCCGATTGTCCGGGTTGCCAGTTAGACGCCAGCATCACCCGGTTGCAGAGAAAGCCATGGTCGTTGTTCATATCCGGCATGGAGGGGAAGCGCCGCGAGATCGGTTTTCCTTTGGCGAACCAGATGAGCAGCGAGCCGACCTCCGAGGGCCAGAACTCGCCATCCGGGTTGGTGGGATATTTGGTGACCAGCCAGAGATAGTTCTCCGCCGGGTCGCCGACGCCGCTGCGGAAGATCGGCCCGACGCTGGGGAACAGCTCCGACGACCACTGCGGCGCCTGCGCGGGCAGCGTACGGTCCACATACAGGCTGTCCAGTCCGCTGATGCCTTCGCCCAGTTCGGTGCCGAACCAGGTTTGCTGCGCGCTCCATTCCATCACCTTCGACAATTCGGGGTTCGTCTTCGCGAAGGCGTGGGCGAAAAGGCCGCCCAGCCCCCAGTTGCTGGAATGGGTGCCGCGCCCGATGGGCGGCGACAGGCGGCCATAATGCGCCTCGGTGCGCGGGCTGCTGTTCAGCACGTGCTGCGGATCGACGGGCGTCAGCGTCTTCTCCTCGGTGAGCGCCATCCGCTGCAGGCGCGGGTCGCTGAGATAGTCGTGGAAGCCTGCCTTCTCCAGCGCAATGGCGAAGATGAGGAATTTCGAGACGGAGACGCGCCCGTAGTGGCCGCTCTCGTTCCAGTAGCCTGCCGGGTCGAGACGATTCATCCACGATTCCATGTATTTGAGCGGCTTGGCGATCCATTCCTTTGCCATCGGGTGGTCGCGCAGCAGGCAGGCGGCCAGCCCCTGGTTGATGAGCATGGACACCGTCATGTTCGGATTGCCGGAGGCGAAGCCGCGCTCGGCGTCCCAGTTGGCGGAGCCGGACAGCCGGTAGGCCAGGTAAGCCATCTGCGCGCGCAGCAGCTTGCGCGTCTCCGGCGGGGTGGTGGGCAGATCGA
>CAIMEK010000031.1 GCA_903839965.1 uncultured Acetobacteraceae bacterium
ATCGGTAGTCCGTAGTGCCGATATATGAAATGATATCGCCGGTCGGCTGCATTGTCCCAGCATGAACGCTGACGTTGATCATGGGAGGCGGTGAGATGTGCCTGGCTGGCCTCATCTTGGTCGGAGCGAGGCGGCATGATTTTCGGTCCCTGAAAAATGTCGCCGGGCATGCGTTCGGCCTTGGACTCGATGTGGTTCGCCGCAGTGCCGCCGGTGCGGCTGATCTCGGCAAGGCGGGCGATCCCGCTTGCGCTGGAGGGGGATGGGTTGACTGCTCTGGTAGCTTCGTTCATTTGATGCATTCCCTCAGGCCACTTGAATTACCAGGCGGGGAATTGTACCGTGGCTTGGCGTTGGTGCTAAAGTTACCGTCCGCAGCGGTAGTGTCGCTGTTTCGCGTTGGCTGCTCTCGACCACGGCGGTTATTGCGGCGGAAATATATAAAAGAGTCCGACTCAGCATGTGGCCTGACAACGAGACCGAACGAGACTTCTTGAACTTCTCCGGCGTGGCGGATACGGTCGCAGAGATCATCGTCCAGGCTCGCGGCCGCCCGATTTCTATCGGTGTGTCCGGGGCCTGGGGTATCGGTAAGTCGTCGATGATCAAGCTCACACAGGCGTCTTTAGCGAAGCGCCCCCGCAAGGATGGTGAGCGGGAGTTTATCTTCGTCGAGTTCAACGCATGGCTCTATCAGGGCTACGATGACGCGCGAGCCGCGCTGATGGATGTCATTGCCACCAAGCTGGAGGCAGAGGCCGAGTCGCGCGAGAAGGGCCTGGTCAAGGCCAAGGCATTGCTGAAACGGGTAAATTGGCTGCGCGCGGCTAAATTGGTCGCCGGGTCGGCTGTCGCGATGTCGTTCGGCCTCCCGCCGACGGGGCTGATCGCCGAAATCTGGGGGCTTGGACAGCGGGCGCTCGCCGGCGGCGTCGACGGGAAATTGCTGAGTGAAGCGAATAGTAGAGTCGGTGAGGTCGCCGAGGCCGCCGGCGGTTTGCTCAAGCCAAGGGAGGAAACTTCGCCGCCTAAGGAGATCCAGGCGCTCCGGGCGACGTTCGAGGAGACGCTGGACGAGTTGGGCGTGACGCTAGTCGTGTTGATTGATGATCTCGACCGATGCTTGCCTGAAACCACGATTTCCACGCTGGAGGCGATTCGGCTGTTTCTGTTCCTGAAGAACACTGCCTTCGTGATCGCCGCCGATAACGAAATGATCAAGCACGCAGTTCGGCGGCATTTCGAAGGTGTGCCGGACGATCTCCTCGTCACCAACTATTTCGACAAGCTTATCCAAGTACCCATCCGCGTCCCGCCTCTCGGGACGCAGGAGGTTCGCGCCTACATGATGCTGCTGTTTGTCGAGAACAGCGATCTCGATGCGGATACACAAGAGAAGATCCGGGTGGGAGTCTGTGGGCAACTTCGACAGACTTGGCAGGGCAAGCGGGTCGACAGGGCCTTCTTGCAGTCGCTGCACGAACCGCTTCCAGCTGAACTTGTGGGCAAATTCGACACAGCCGATCGGCTTGCCCCGTTGATGACGACCGCGTCGGGCATTTCGGGCAATCCTCGACTGATCAAGCGCTTTCTGAATGCGCTCGCCATTCGCATGACCATCTCGAACGCGCAAGGCGTGGGGGTTGACGAGGCCGTGCTAGCCAAGCTGCTGTTGTTCGAGCGGTTGGGCAACCCAAAGGCCTATGCGGAGCTGATCGCGAATGTGAGCGCCAGCGACAACGGTAAGCCAGGATTTCTCGCTGAATGGGAGAAGCGTGCAAACGCGGGGCATGACCTGGCCACGCTGGCGCCGTGGGACGAGCCTTTCGTGAAGGAGTGGCTGACGCTGTGGCCGGCTTTGGCCGACACGGATCTGCGTGGAGCCCTCTATGTCAGCCGCGAGCACGTGCCCCTCATCACGCCGGAGGACCGCCTCTCTTCCGAGGCGGCCGAGCTGCTTACAGCGCTCCTGCAACATCCGGAGATGGCAGCTCCCTTGAAATCCCGTTTACTGCGTGTGGCCCGGGCCGAGACGACGGTGATGATGGATCGGCTACTCGACCGGGCGCGGCAGGAACAGGAATGGGGTGTCCCGCCGATCCTGGAGGGATGCTTGGTTCTAGCCGAAGCCGATCCATCACAGGGTGCGCGACTGGCGGCGTTCCTTGGTGAGCGTCCGGCGACGCAGATTCAACCCAACATCGTTCCGAAGATCGGTGACCAACCTTGGTCAAATGGCGTGTTCAACGTGTGGGACCGGGGGCACGTCTCCCGGCCAGTTAAGGTGGCCATCAAAAGGCAAAGAGAGAATGGGAACGTCGCAGTCTAGCGGAGGCCCCGGCTCTGGCGTGCCGATGGTGCCATCCTGGACCCCAGACCCGCCCGCTGCCGATGCGCCTGTAGGAGTAGCTCAGGCGGGCGATGACGGAGCTATGCCTGGCGGCCAAGACGGGGAAACGCCTCCCACCGCCCCGCCTCGTCCGGTGCCGATTGCGCCGCACGCGCGTTTCGCTGGTGCGCGTCGCAGCCTTGGCGAATTTGCCCGTACCGGCGACGCGCACGATCTGCGCCGGAGTCTAGGTCATTATGTGCGATCCGGATACGGTGGATCGCCAACGGCAACGCAACGTTTCGGCGGGACCGTGGTAACAGCGGGCGCGCTGAACGGTGCACTGGCCGGGGTGGCTGCCGGCCAGGCAGCGGCGCCTGGTAGTCCGCTCGACCCGGCGCTATTGGCCGGCCGGTCGGTAAACGAGGTGATGGATGCAGTCGTTGAAGCCGTCCGCCCGGTCGACGGAACGCAGGATGCGGAGGCCGAGCGTGCGGCGATTCGCGATGCACTATCGGAATTACTGACGCGGTATCCGGAAGCCGACCTTTTAAACCTGGATCCAGAGCAGCGCGGCTTCGCGATCGAGCGGTTTACTGCGATCGACGTGTTTCGTCGCTTCGAGCTCGATCTAGGTAAGACCATCGTCGAAAAGGCACCAAGCGCGGCCACTGCACTCGCCCGGCTGAAGCAGGCGCGCGACTACGTCAAGCAAACCGTGGCCGCGGCGTTTCGCAAGTTGCGCGATGCCGGTCGAACTTTGACGGCCGGCCGGATTATCCGGGTCGTGCACAACGCGATCAAGGAGACACTCGAAGTGTTTGAGGGCTACGGCGAATGAGGTTGATCTGCGGCCCCGACACATTCGCCTTGGCCGCAGCGGAAGACGCTCTGCGCGTGATCCTTTACGGCCAGCCTGGGGCGAATGATCGCGGCAGCGCTGGAGACGCCGTGAAAGGGGAAGTACTGCGGCACCGGATTGAACCGGCCCCGCGAGCTTGGGATCTACTGTCGATCGCGTTGTCCGTGATTACTGCCGACTTTGCGGGATTGCGGGAACACAGCCCGGACGGATGGACGCGCGAGTTTGACATCGACATCGCGGTGGCTGATCCGGCGTTCTGGTCAGGCCAGGCGGTACCACTCGCAGAAGCGCTTGCATTCCTCACGACGGATCGCTGGACGCTACGCTTCCACGAAGGCGGCATGCTGCCGGCGCCCCCGCGTGACGCTGTCCGACCGGCCGAAGACTGCGTCGTACTCTTATCGGGCGGGCTTGATAGCTTGATCGGCGCGATCGATCTGACTGCAGCCGGTCGTCGGGCTTTTGCGATCAGTCAGACAGTTCGCGGTGACGCCGACAAGCAAGTCGATTTTGCTGCCCGTATCGGCAGCGGACTCAATCATCTCCAGCTCAACCACAATGCCCACTGCCCGGGTGTCCAGGAATCCACTCAGCGCGCCCGCTCGCTGGTTTTCGTCACTTTCGGGGTGCTCGCTGCGACCGGTCTGCGGCGCTATTACGACGGCCTTTCGGTTCCGCTTTACGTCTGCGAAAACGGATTTATTGCAATCAATCCGCCGCTGACGGGTGGTCGCCTGGGGAGCCTGAGCACCCGCACCGCGCATCCAGAGTTCCTGACCCGGCTGCAGCGCGTCCTCGACGCGGCGGGTTTGCGGGTCGACATCGAAAATCCCTACGCCGCAAAAACCAAGGGTGAGATGTTGCGGGAATGCGCTGATCAGGCGTTGCTGACCGCCGAGGCCGTGAGATCGACGAGCTGCGGGCGGTTCCAGCGGTTCAACTATCACCAGTGCGGTCGGTGCGTGCCCTGTCAGGTCCGTCGGGCCGCGTTCATGGCCTGGGGCGGCGGGCCCGATACAACGGGCTACGTCTATGGACCTCTTGGGAAGAACGACGACGATCATTCTGGATTCGATGATGTGCGCTCGGTCGCTATGGCCTTGGCCGCCGTTGCGGCCGACGGGTTCGACGTCTGGCTTGGCAACGCGCTCGGTTCGCCGATGATCGGGAATCGCGCCGCGTTGAAAGCGATGGTGGAGCGGGGCCTCGCTGAACTGAGGCGGCTGCACGGAGCCTGTGGTGTGACGTGATCGACTTCCATTGTCATCTCGATCTCTATCCGGACCCACACGCTGTTATGTGCGAATGCGTAGCCCGCGGCCTCTACATATTGTCCGTCACCACGACGCCTTCGGCGTGGGCGGGTACGGCAGCGTTGGCGCACGAGGCACCCCGCGTCAGGACGGCTCTAGGTCTCCACCCGCAGATTGCGCATGAACGGAAAGCAGAATTGCCCCTCTTCGAGCATCTACTTCCCGAGGTCCGCTATGTGGGCGAGACCGGCCTCGATGGTGCTCCGGAGTTCAAACGTCATTGGCAGGATCAGGTCTTAGTGTTCACGCGTATCCTTGAGCTATGCGCGGGAGCTGGGGGACGAGTCCTGACGATCCATAGTCGCCGAGCAACGTTGCCGGTGCTCGATGCGCTGGAAGCGCATCCGGATGCCGGTACCCCGGTCCTCCATTGGTTCTCCGGGACACAGCGGGAGCTCGCTCGCGCGGTCGATCTCGATTGCTGGTTCAGCATCGGCCCGACGATGCTCGCCGGCGAGAAAGGTAAGACACTGGCCGCCAGGATGCCGCGCGATCGGGTGCTTACCGAGACAGATGGGCCATTCGCCCAGTTGGAAGGGCGGGCAGCGCTCCCGTGGGATGCCGAGAAGGCCATCGTGCTCTTGGCCGATGTGTGGGCCGAGCCCGAAGCAGCCGTACGAGAGCGACTGGCCGCGAATCTGCGTCGTCTCGGGATGGCGTAATAGCTTCAAAGTCGGGGTGGTCAGCGTGCTCGTGGTCACACTGGCTGTGGTCGGCCCGGCAATTTATGGGCGCGTGAGCGACCAACACCGCTGCGGTCGATCCTATCTTCTCGGAGTGAGCGGCCAAACGACTATGATGATTCCGCCGCCCAACCGGGCTAGAGTACCGCGAGGCCCCCTGGAGAGGATAACTCGGAATTATGGTGATCAGTTACGAGGTTCTCTGGAGGCCCCTTTTGGAGGCGGCCGCCCAGACCATAGTCGGCGCGATAGGCGGCTATGTCTTCACTGAGATGGTGAGGCGCGCGACTGAGCAGAATTCATTCGACGGAGCCATGGACTTATGGCGCCGAGGCATCAGAGATAAGGTCGTGGGGGACGGCGATCACTTAGTCTTCGACGGATTAATCTCGCCATATACCCAATTGTTTCCAGGAGATCCCATGGACAATGGAACACGCTGGAACCAGCTATACGCATTTCAGGGCAAGATCAGCAACGACGAATTTCAAGCTATGGAATTTTTTGCAGGGTCGGATGCAGCCCTACGGATAGGGAGCCTCAATGGGGAAACCCTGGTAGGGCTGTATGCTCGATATGGTTTC
>CAIMEK010000032.1 GCA_903839965.1 uncultured Acetobacteraceae bacterium
CACCATGGCCTCGTGCACCATGGTGAGTTCCAGGTGGGTCGCCGGGTTGTCCACCGGGATGCGGGCGTTCTCGGCGATGGCGACGATGATGAAGCCGATCAGCGCCAGCGCCAGCGAGATGCGCAGCCCGACCTGCGGCAATTGCAACTGCTCGGCGACGGCGGAAAGCTGGGTGGTGCCGGCGATCAGCGCGACGGTGAACACCAGCATGAGCAGCGCCGGCTCGGCCAGCGAGGCGAACATCATTTCGCGCGAGGAGCCGATGCCGCCGAAGCTGGTGCCGACATCGAGCCCCGCCAGCGCCTGCAGAAAGCGCGCGGTGCCGAGCAGGGCGACGATGGCGATCAGGTCGCCCGACCAGCTGAACAGCAGGTCGGTGGCGAAGGTGGGCACCAGGGCGGCAGCGACCCAGGTGGTGGAGAACATGACATAGGGTGCGGCGCGGAACAGCCACGACGAGGTTTCGGGCAGCACCACTTCCTTGCGCAGCAGGCGCAGCAGGTCGCGGTAGGGCTGCAGCGGAGAGGGTCCGCGGCGGCGCTGCAGGCGTGCCTTCACCAGCCGCACGTAGCCGGTGAGCAGCGGTGCGGCCAGCATCACCAGGAACATCTGCGCGCCCTGGGCCGCCAGCGCGCCGATCATGTCGAGCACGGTCATTGCCATATCGTCAGCGCCAGCAGCAGGCCGATCAGGGCGACGAAGACGAAGCCGAGGTACCGGCGCACGGTGTAGAACTGGAACTGGTTGAAGGCGTCCGCGAGCTTCAGCACGATGCCGCTCAGCGGCGCGTAGAGGTATTCCCAGGACAGGTCGTGCATGTGCTTTTCGATGCGCGCCGGCCCGAGGTCGCCGGGCGGCGGCATCGTCACCACCTCCGAGGAGCGGAAGGCCAGCGGGCCGAACACCCGGCGGATCGGCTGGGCGAAGCTGGCGGCGCTGTATTGGCTGTTCGGGCCGAGATCGGGATAGCCGCAGTCCCACAGACGCGCGCGGCGCACCGCGTGGCTGCCCAGGCGGTGCACGATCGCCGCCCCGATCAGCGCGGCCGCGGTGATGAACACGAACACCAGCAGCCCGTCGTACGAGCCGCGCTGGTCGGCGACCGGCGCAATCGACAGCCAGGCCCGGTGCAGCTGCGCGGGCATGTGGGCGCCGGTCAGGCTCTGGGCGATCGGCGCCATCCAGTCGATCACCGCCCCGGGCAGCACGCCCACCAGCAGGCAGATCGCCGCGAAGGCAAACATCGCCGCGAGCGAGAAATTATCCACCTCGAGGGCCTGCTCCGCCCGGGAGGAACGCGGCCGCCCCAGGAAGCACAGGCCGAAGGTCTTGACGAAGCAGGCGGCGGCCAGGGCGGCGGACAGCGCGAGCAGCGCCCCGTCGCCGGGAATGGCGATCTTCAGCCCCCATTGCGGCAGGTCCGGATGCAGCAGGATGGCCTGGAAGGTCAGCCACTCCGAAACGAAGCCGTTCAGCGGCGGCAGGGCAGAGATCGCCACGCAGCCCGCCAGGAACGCCACCGCGGTTTTCGGCATGCGGTGGATCAGCCCGCCGAGCTTTTCCATGTCGCGTTCGCCGGTGGCGTTCTGCACCGCGCCGGCGCCGAAGAACAGCAGGCTCTTGAACACCGAGTGGTTCAGCGCGTGCAGCAGCGCCGCGGTCAGCGCCAGCGCCGCCCCGGCCGCCAGGGAATTGGCCTCAAACGCCATGGCCAGACCGAGGCCGATGAAGATGATGCCGATGTTCTCGACCGTGTGGTAGGCGAGCAGCCGCTTCAGGTCGTGTTCCATCAGCGCGTGCAGCACACCCATGATGGCGGTGATGCCGCCCACCGCGAGCACGATGACGCCGGCCCACCAGGTGGGCGCGCCGAGCAGGTCGAAGGCGATGCGGATGAAGCCGTACACCGCCACCTTGGTCATCACGCCGCTCATCAGCGCCGACACGTGGCCAGGTGCCGCGGGATGGGCGAGCGGCAGCCAGACATGCAACGGCACCACGCCCGCCTTCGAGCCGGCGCCGATGAGCGCGAGCAGCAGCGCCAGGGCGGCGATCGCCGGGGTGGGATGGGCGGCGCGCATCGCATCGAAGGCGAAATCGCCCGCCGAACCGGCCAGCACGCCGAAGGCCGCCAGCAGCACGAAGCCGGAGAAGCAGGCCATCAACAGGTAGACCTGGCCGGCGCGCAGGGTGGCGGCCTCGCGGTGATGCGCCAGCACCAGCGCCCAGGAGGAAATCGACATCACCTCCCAGGCGAACAGGAACAGGAAGGCGTCGTCGGCGACCACCACGAGGCTGAGCCCCGCCAGGAACACCGGATAGAACGGCAGCACGCGCTGCGGCGCCGCTTCATGCCGGCCATAGCCGAGGGCGAACAGGCTGGCGCCGCCCCCGCCGAGGCCGGTGATGACCAGGAAGAACGCGGCCAGCGCGTCCAGCCGGCAATGCACGCCGATCCAGGGCAGGCCCAGCGGCAGCACCACGCGCTCCACGCCGGCGCCGAGCGCGAACAGGCCGGTGAGCAGGATGATCGCCGACAGCGCCAGCGAGCCGCCGTAGACGATCAGGTGGCCCGCCGGGGAGCGCGCGGTGGCGGCGCCGACCACCCCGAGGGCGAGCAGGCCGAGGATGCAGAGCAGGACCAGATGAATCATGCGGCCCGACTCATTGCGCCTGTTCCGGCCATGATTGCCCTAACGTTTGTGCGAAACGGGAAGCGGCCCCGGAGTTACCCCCGAGGCCGCTTCGATGGTGCGCGCCGTTCAGTGCGCTAGCGAGAACAGCACTGCCAGCAGCAGCAACGCGACGATGTTGGTGATCTTGATCATCGGGTTCACCGCGGGGCCCGCGGTGTCCTTGTATGGATCGCCAACGGTGTCGCCGGTCACAGCCGCCTTGTGCGCGTCCGAGCCCTTGCCGCCGTGGTTGCCTTCCTCGATGTACTTCTTGGCATTGTCCCACGCGCCGCCACCCGAGGTCATCGAGATGGCGACGAACAGGCCGGTGACGATGGTGCCGAGCAGCATTGCGCCGAGCGCCGAGAAGCCGGCCCCTTGGCCGCCGATCCAGGTGACGACGAAATACAGCGCGATCGGCGCCAGCACCGGCAGCAGCGACGGCGCGATCATTTCGCGGATCGCCGCCTTGGTCAGCATGTCCACCGCGCGGCCGTAGTCCGGCTTGGCGGTGCCTTCCATGATGCCCGGGATTTCCTTGAACTGGCGGCGAACCTCGACCACCACCGAACCGGCGGCGCGACCCACCGCGGTCATGCCCATGGAGCCGAACAGGTAGGGCAACAGGCCGCCGATGAACAGGCCGATCACCACGTACGGGTTCTGCAGTTCGAAGTTGACCTTCACGTTCGGGAAGTAGCGCGTCAGGTCCTGGGTGTAGGCGGCGAACAGCACCAGCGAGGCAAGCCCCGCCGAGGCGATCGCGTAGCCCTTCGTCACCGCCTTGGTGGTGTTGCCCACCGCGTCCAGCGCGTCGGTCACCTTGCGCACTTCCGGCTCCAGGTCCGCCATTTCGGCAATGCCGCCGGCATTGTCGGTGACCGGCCCGTAGGCGTCGAGCGCGACGATCATGCCCGCCAGCGACAGCATCGTGGTGGCGGCGATCGAGATGCCGTAGAGCCCGCCGGCCAGGTAGGACAGGATGATCGCCAGGCAGATCACCAGCACCGGCGCCGCCGTCGATTCCATGGAGATCGCGAGACCCTGGATGACGTTGGTGCCGTGGCCGGTGGTGGAGGCCTGCGCAATGCTGCGCACCGGGCGATAGGCGGTCGAGGTGTAGTATTCGGTGATCCACACCAGCAGCCCGGTCAGGGCCAGGCCGATCACCGCGCACAGGATCAGCGCCCCGCCCGTGGTGGTGATGCCGGCGGTGCCGACCGCGATCGGGGTGGTGATGCCGACCACCAGCGCGATGATGATCGCGACGGCGACGACGCTGAACAGGCCGGTGGCGAGCACGCCCTTATACAGCGCGCCCATGATGTTGTTGGACGGGCCGAGCTTGACGAAGTAGGTGCCGCCCACCGAGGTGGCGATGCACACGCCGCCGATCAGCAGCGGCAGCAGCAGCATCGCATCGCGCAGCGCGCCGGCGGCGAAGTAGATGTTGCCCAGCAGCATGGTGGCCACGATGGTCACCACATAGGTTTCGAACAGGTCGGCGGCCATGCCGGCGCAGTCGCCCACGTTGTCGCCCACGTTGTCGGCGATCACGGCGGGGTTGCGGGGGTCGTCCTCGGGAATGCCGGCCTCGACCTTGCCGACCAGGTCGGCGCCCACGTCGGCGCCCTTGGTGAA
>CAIMEK010000033.1 GCA_903839965.1 uncultured Acetobacteraceae bacterium
CGAAGGCATCACGGCCGCGGAACTGGACCATATCGCGTTGCTTGCCATCCCGCTGACTGGCCTTCCGGCCGCGGTCGCGGCGATGACGTGGATCAGCGACCTGACCGAGCCCGGGAAGCGGTAACTGACCCGGCGGCTTCCGGCCGCCCACCCGCGGCCGGCCTTGTTCAACAGGTGCAGGATCAAGGGGGGCCGGTATCAGGCCGGCCGCCTCTCGTACCAGCCGCGTGTGCGGTTCACCACCGCCACGACCGCCAGCATCGCGGGCACCTCCACAAGCACCCCGACAACCGTCGCCAGCGCGGCGCCGCTCTGGAAGCCGTAGACCATGATCGCCACGGCCACCGCCAGCTCGAAGAAATTGCTGGCGCCGATCAGGCAACTCGGCCCCGCGACCCGCTGCTCGGAGCCAACGATGCGGTTGAGCAGGTAGGCCAGCGTCGAGGTGAAGAACACCTGGATGATGATCGGGATCGCCAGCAACAGGATGATCAGCGGCTGCCCGACGATCTGCTGGCCCTGCAGGGCGAACAGGATGACCAGCGTCAGCAGCAGCGCGCCCAGCGACGGCGAGCGAAGCCGTGCCAGCGTCCGCCCGAGCGCGGCCTCGCCGCCGGAGGTCAGCAGCGAGCGCCGCCAGACCTGCGCGGCCACCAGCGGCACGACGATGAAAATGACCACCGAGGCCAGCAGCGTGTTCCACGGCACTGTAATGGACGACAGCCCGAGCAGCAGGCCGACGATGGGCGCGAACAGCACGAGCATCAGCGTGTCGTTCAGAGCCACCTGGCTGAGCGTGAAGTTGGCATCGCCGTCCACCAGGCTCGACCAGGTGAACACCATCGCGGTGCAGGGCGCCGCCGCCAGCAGAATGAGCCCGGCGATGTAGCTGTCGATCTGCCCGGCGGGCAGCCATGCCCGGAACAGGAACCCGACGAACAGCCACCCCAGCAACGCCATGCTGAACGGCTTGACCAACCAGTTCACCCCGACAGTGACGGCAATTCCTCGCCACTGCCGCCGGACCTGGCCGAGCGAGGCAAGGTCCACCCGCAGCAGCATCGGCACGATCATCGCCCAGATGAGCACCGCCACGGGCAGGTTGACCTGCGCCACCTCCAGGCTGCCGATGACGCGGAACACGCCGGGCAGCGCGCTGCCCAGCACGATGCCGGCGACGATACAGGCCGCGACCCAAAGGGTCAGGTAGCGTTCGAAGGTGCCGAGCGAGGCCTTGCGGACCCGGGCCTCTTGAGCTTCGCTCATGGCACCTTCCCCGTCGCCACGCGCCGCCCTTCGGCATCGACCACCAGCTCGCTGTCTTCCTTGGCGAAGGCGCCGCGCTGCGGCTTGGGCAACAGCTCCAGCACCGTCTCGGAAGGGCGGCAGAGCTTCACGCCCAACGGCGTCACCACGATGGGCCGGTTCATCAGGATGGGATGCTGCATGATGAAATCGATCAGCTCGTCATCCGTCCATTTCGCGTCACCGAGCCCGAGCTCCGCGTACGGCGTGCCCTTCTGCCGCAGCAGGTCGCGCACGCCGATGCCCATGCGCCGGATCAGGCCGACCAGCTCGTCGCGCGTCGGCGGCGTCTTCAGGTATTCGATGACCTGCGGCTCCTCGTCGCTGTTGCGGATCAGCGCCAGCACGTTGCGCGACGTGCCGCAGGCCGGGTTGTGGTAGATCGTCACAGTCACGACGCCTCTCCTGCGGTGCGGTCAATTCCACCGCGTCCGATCGCCGCCACGCGGTTGGTCAGCGCCAGCCGGTCGAGCGCAGCGATCGGCAGCGCCATGAACAGGCGGATGCGTGTCTCCATGGCACGGAACGCCTCGCGAAAAGCAAGCATGCGCTCGGCGGAAGAGCCGTCCGCGGCCGCAGGGTCCGGGATGCCCCAGTGGGCGGTGATGGGCTGGCCCGGCCAGACCGGGCAGACTTCTCCTGCCGCCTGGTCGCAGACCGTGAACACGAAATCCATCACCGGAGCACTGGGGGCAGCGAACTCGTCCCAGGGCTTGGACCGCAATCCCTCGGTGCGCAACCCGTGCTCGGCGAGCAGTTGCAGCGCCAGCGGATGCACCGCTCCCTTCGGCGCCGACCCGGCGCTGAAGCCGCGGAACAGGCCGCGGCCGTGATGGTCCATCAGCACCTCGCCGAGGATGCTGCGGGCGGAATTGCCGGTGCAAATGAACAGGACGTTCCGGACCGCCTCAGGCATTGTTCTCTCCCGGCTTGCGCGCCTCGATGATCGCGGAAGCGACGCAGTTCTCGATGCCCCGCCCCGGCACCCAGGCGGCCACCATGTCGCGGCTGTCCGGCCTGACGGCGACGCTCACGCCAACGAACCCCGCCGCGCACAGCAGCGAGGCGACCCGCTCGGCCGGTATCGCGCCACTGACGCACCCGCAGAGCAGCGCCGGGTCGGCCTGCAAATCCTCGGGCAGCGGCGCGATGTTGACCACATCCGAGATCGCCACGCGCCCGCCTGGCTTGAGCACCCGGAACCCCTCGCGGAACACTTGCGCCTTGTCGGGCGCCAGGTTCACCACGCAGTTCGAAATCACCACGTCGGCCACGGCGTCGGCGATCGGCAGGTGCTCGATTTCGCCCAGGCGGAACTCGACGTTGGCGGCGCCCACCTTGGCGGCGTTGGCGCGCGCCCTGGCCAGCATCTCGTGCGTCATGTCCACGCCGATCACCCGCCCCTCGGGCCCCACCTGGCGCCCGGCGAGGAAACAGTCGAAGCCCGCCCCGCTGCCCAGGTCCACCACGACCTCGCCCGGGCGCATCGAGGCCACCGCCGCCGGGTTGCCGCAGCCCAGGCCGAGATTGGCGCCTTCCGGCACGGCGGCGAGCTCGGCCTCGGAGTAGCCCATCTGCAGCGAGGCCATATCCGGCGCCGGCTTTGTGCCGCAGCAGGAAGCGGCCGGCGGGGCACAGCACGCGGAAGCGGACGCGCCGCTGGCGATGCCGCCATAGCGCGTGCGGATCAGGTCCTTGAGTTCAGTGGTTTCCATGTTTGCGTTCCTGGCTGGAGTGCTGGGGTGCCGGGCTGCAGGCGACGGGAATGCAGGCACGCCCGCAGCAGTTCTCGGTGAGGTAGGCGACCAGGCCATTCATGACTTCGTAGGCCGCGGCATAGATCAGTTGGCGGCCGCACCGACGCTGCGACACCAGGCCGGCGTGCAGCAGTTGTGCGAGATGGAAGGAGAGCGTGGTCGGCGGCACGCCGAGCCGTTCCGCCACAGCCCCAGCGGTGCACCCTTCCGGACCGGCCTGCACCAGCATCCGGAAGGCCTGGAGCCGCGTTTCCTGCGCCAGGGCGCCCAGCGCCTTCACAATTTGCGGACTTTCCATGCGGCACCGTTTTGTCCTGCCGGCATTGATGCGCCCGGTATCCGGCAATTTCAACGATATTATTGGAATTATCGAATTGTTAGGAAAGGCACCGGCGTCACACGGCGACCGCTGGCCTCAGCGTTCCGGCACCGGTCGCGGCAGCTCCGCCTCGATCAGGTCGGCGGCCAGCTTCGCCGCACGTGTGGTGAAGGTTTCGCAGCGCAGGTGCAGTTTGTCGCCCCGGAACGCCTGCTGGCCCTCCGGCGTGGCCAGGTCGCAGCCCAGGAGCCCGACGCAGGTCGTCGACCCAAACTCCTCGGCGAACTGCCGCGTCAGGGTGGCGACCGCCCGGTAGATCCGTTCCGTGGTTTCGTACGGGCCGGTCCTGCCGAAGGCCAATCCGAGCCCCATGACGGCGCCCGTCACCGCGCCGCAGGAACCGGCGGTATGGCTCATCCCGCCACAGAACCCCGAGGCCATGGCCGGCAGCAGGGCGGTCTCGATGCCCTGGCGGCGCGCCAGGGTCACCGCCACGCTCTCGGCGCAGAACAGCCCGCTCTGCCAGCACGCGAGGGCTTCGGCGCCGGCATCGCTGTCATCGGTGTTGCTGGTCATGGCAACGGCCTCTCCGGTTTGCGGCGGGTCGGGGACAGCGGCCAGGCCGGCCCCGAACGCCGCATCAGAACCTGATCATATCAATCCGCGTCAACGTGACTTTTTGCGCAACGCCCGGAGCGTTGACCAGATGCCAGGCCACGTATTGCTCGGCATAGAGTTCCGCGGACGACATGCCATCCACCGGAACGATGACGCTCATGCCTTTCAGGGCGGCGTCGGTCGCGGTGTCCAGAACGGCGCCCTCGGCGGCGGTGCCGGTCACGATGACTGTCCTGATCCCCTTCCCGGCAAGAATTTTTTCGAGATCCGTGCCGACGAACTTGTCGGGGCCAGACTTCACAATCGGGTCCGTCTCATAAGGTGAAATAGCGGTGGCAATGTCGGAAGCATTACCGCTTCCACCCAAACTATAAACGACAAATACCCCTTTTGACCTAGCCTCGATGAGAAGCTTTTTGACAATAGGTATTGAAGACAGGCAGCGTGGTCTTGTATTTATGTTGCACGGACCTTTTGTCGGGTCCTGGGCGCCATTGAAGTCAAGTAGCAACAGCGCCGTATCCTTGAGGTTGATTGTCACAGGCTTGAGTTCAGGGGGGGGCGGAGTTTTTACTTTTGCCCAGTCTTCTATGATGGTCTGGGCGAGCGCTGCTGACGGCGCCAACAAGCCAAAGCCGACGAAACATGCGCCAAGAGCGAATACCGTACCACGGATCATCTTACAGGTATTTGTCATCGTATTCCCCGTTGCTGCCATTTGTTGCGAACCATCCTCCTCAGGACGCCTCACCCCGACGCCCGGTTGCCGGGCCACCGCATCGTGCCGCGCGGCGCCACTGCGATGGGGTGTCGTAACTAATACACTTCCGGTCAGGATCAACAACCGCGCGCCGCAGCGCCCGTTTCTCGGAAAGATCCGGTCGGCGCTTCGTTCCGCGCGTGGCCAGCCGACGCCGTGCGCCCGTCGGCCCGGCAACCACGGCCCAAAAAGGCTGAACTATCGGCCAAATAGGCGGTGAAGCCCTGCATGCGGGACAGCACAGCCTCACCGAACATGCATCATGTCTTGCTGTGACCATGCAAACGGGTGTCAAATCAAATCTACGACAGATGACTTTCGGGAGAAACGAACATGTCCGCTGCCCGGGCGTCCAACAATGGAGCCCTCAACTGGCTGATCTGGCTCGTGGTGGCCGTGGTCGGAGCAATTGCCCTCGGCATGGTGGCGCTAAGCCGCGATGAACCGATCAATGCGATCTGGCTGGTGACTGCCGCGGTATGCACCTACCTGATCGCCTACCGCTTCTACAGCCTGTTCATCGGCCGTGCGGTCCTGGCTATCGATCCGCGCCGCCCGACCCCGGCAATGCGGCATGACGACGGCCTGGACTACGTGCCAACCAACAAGTGGGTGCTGTTCGGCCACCATTTCGCCGCCATCGCGGGCGCTGGCCCCCTGGTCGGCCCGGTGCTCGCCGCCCAGATGGGCTACCTGCCCGGCACGTTGTGGCTGCTGACCGGTGTGGTGTTCGCCGGCGCCGTGCAGGACTGCATCGT
The DNA here is from genome assembly GCA_903839965.1 of uncultured Acetobacteraceae bacterium. Lineage (GTDB taxonomy): Bacteria > Pseudomonadota > Alphaproteobacteria > Acetobacterales > Acetobacteraceae > Rhodovastum. Next base: position 5,518 of record CAIMEK010000033.1, read on the forward strand.
GCTGTTCATCTCGGTCCGTCGCGACGGTCGTTCGCTTGGCGATATGATCCGCTCTGAGATGGGTGCCGCGCCCGGCATCATCGCCATGTTCGGCATCCTGATGATCATGATCATCCTGCTGGCCGTGCTGGCGCTGATCGTGGTGAACGCGTTGAAAGGCAGCCCGTGGGGCACCTTCACCGTATTCGCGACCATTCCCATCGCCATTCTCATGGGACTTTACAGCCGCTTCATCCGGCCTGGCCGCATCCTGGAGATGTCGGCGATCGGCATCGTCCTGCTGTTCGCCGCCATCGTCTACGGCCAGACCGTTTCCGAAACCCCGGCGATGGCCGTCCTGTTCACCTATTCCGGCGAGTCGCTGGCGCTGATTCTGATCGGCTACGGCTTCGTCGCCGCGGTGCTGCCCGTCTGGCTGCTGCTCGCGCCGCGCGACTACCTGTCGACCTTCCTCAAGATCGGCACGATTCTGGCGCTGGCCGTCGGCATCATGGTGTTCCACCCGCAACTGAAGATGCCGGCCATCAGCCGCTACGTGGACGGCACCGGCCCGGTATTCGCCGGCCAGCTGTTCCCGTTCCTGTTCATCACCATCGCCTGCGGCGCCGTCTCGGGGTTCCACGCGCTGGTCTCCTCGGGCACCACGCCGAAGATGATCGAGAACGAGAACCAGATCCGTATGATGGGCTATGCCGGCATGCTGATGGAAAGCTTCGTCGGCATCATGGCCCTGGTCGCCGCCTGCGTGCTGGAGCCGGGCGCCTACTTCGCCATGAACAGTCCGGCCGGCATGATCGGCACTACGGTGATCGATGCCGCGGCGAAGATCTCGTCTTGGGGCTTCGTCATCACGCCGGATATGCTGACCCAGCTCGCCAAGGACGTCGGCGAGACCACCATCCTCTCGCGTGCCGGCGGCGCGCCCACGCTGGCCGTTGGCATGGCGCACATCCTCTCCGGCGTCACCGGCAGACACCTGATGGCGTTCTGGTACCACTTCGCCATCCTGTTCGAAGCCCTGTTCATCCTCACCACCGTGGATGCCGGAACCCGGGTCGCCCGGTTCATGATCCAGGACCTGCTCGGCACCTTTGTGCCGGTGCTGCGCAGAACCGAGTCGTGGGGCGCCAACGTGCTGGCCACCGCGGTGGCGGTCGCTGGCTGGGGCTGGTTCCTCTACCAGGGCGTCATCGACCCGCTCGGCGGCATCAACACCCTGTGGCCGCTGTTCGGGATTTCCAACCAGATGCTGGCTGCCATCGCCCTGACGCTCTGCACCGTCGTGCTGTTCCGCATGAAGCACGAGCGTTATGCGTGGGTGACCATCGTGCCGGCCGCCTGGTTGTCGATCTGCACGCTGACCGCCGGCTGGGAGAAGCTGTTCGATCCGAGCCCGGCGATCGGCTTCCTCGCGCAGGCCGCCCGCTTCAGCGCCGTGCTGGCAGACGGCAAGGTGCTCGCTCCGGCGCGCAACCTCGGCGAGATGCAGCGCGTGATCACAAACTGCTACGTCAACGCGACCATGAGCGCGATGTTCATGGCGCTGGTGGTGGCCATGCTGGTATACGGCGTGATCGGTATCGTTCGCGCCTACGGCAACCCGTCGGTCACGGCCAAGGAAGTGAGTGGTGATCTGCAGACTGTGTGACCTGTCTCCCGGCATCCGGGTATTCGGGCGTCGTCTGAAGGAGACGGCCAACCTGATGGTCGGCATGCCGGACTACGACACCTATGCGGCGCACCGGGCGGCTACCCACCCGGACCTGCCCGTGATGACGCGGGAGGAGTTCTTCCGCGAACGCCAGGAGCGCCGCTACGGCGCAGGCGGCGGCGGCCTTCGCTGCTGCTGAAACCGATGCCGCCGCATCCGCCAGGGTGCGGCGGCAAACGGTTCAATCTGAGCGCGCATCCGCCAGCACAGGCTTTTGCAGCGAATCCGCAATCCATCAAGTTCGAGACAAGCCGGCGTCCTTCGTCGGCGGGACGTGTCGTCGTTCCCGAGGGCCGACGACCACACGGTGGCGAACGTGCGCGTCGCCGGCAGTTACAAGACGGATCAGTTCCAGGTGACCCACCCGGCGTCCACGTCCGGCGTCCTCGGGCTGAGGGCGGCGGTCTGAAAAGGAGCGAAGGGCGGCGAAAAACGCATCGCTGTGGCCAACTGTCAGGTGATTACCCTCTCAGCACAGCGCAGCCTGCCGATACGCTAGAGCGTTTTCACGCTGACTGTCCATGGCCTGAGTTGGCCAAGTAGTTGGCACACTCTAGACCACATGTTCGCCTGAGACCGGGGCGACTGAGGGTAACCCGTCTCGCAGTATGCAGGTTTTCGAGGGTTGCGCCGGATGGCCGGTGCCGAGCCTCATGCATAGGAGACGGGTCATGGACAAGCCTATCACCTACA
>CAIMEK010000034.1 GCA_903839965.1 uncultured Acetobacteraceae bacterium
CGTGCCGCTTATTTGGCCTGGCTGATCAGCGAATAGGTGCCGCTCGCAGGGTTATAGCTCAACTGCAGCTTCAACGCCGTCATCATGAAGCGAATCGGCACCATCGTGCGTGCGTTGCGGATCGCCGGGGCCACCGGCAACATATAGTTCTCGTTATCGATATGCACGCCCTGTTTGCCGATTTTGACATTCAGGTAAGTTTTATCGCTGGTCCACGCATTGACTTCGCGCGTTGTCGGAATCCAGACCACAATGCCGCCTTTGGCCTCCACGAGTTTGCGCAGCGGCACCATCGACGTGCCATTGACCACGTAGGGCTGCGGGACGCCGGTGATCGGCACGTTATCCAGGTAAATGCGCGCTTCGGTTTTCGGCACTACCAGCCGGGCGCCGGCAGACAGCGGATGCTCCGGGCTGATGCCGGGATTCATCTTCACCAGTTCTTCGGGGGTCGTCGAGTTGGCCTTGGCGATCTGCACTAACGTGTCGCCGCGTTTCACGATATACGGGCCGACCACATCCATCGTCGGCGCCAAGGCGCTGGCCGTCGGCTTCGACAGACCCGCGCCCTGTTCCGGCGTAACCGGCGTGGTTTTCGCGACCAGCGTCGCGCCAACCCGCGGGCCGGATTTGCTTGTGGGCGGCGTCAGTTTCCCGGGCAGGCCGACGACGGCGACGGCGGGCTGTTCGTTCTGCGCAGTACGGGCGGCGGCCATCGGCAACGCCGGTTGTACGGTACCCGGTTTCTGGGTCATCATCACGGGCGTGCCCCCGGTCTGGTGCCGCGAGTTGGCGGCGCCGGACGTCGGGGTCAGCGGGGCCGACGCCAACAGCGCGGGTGTCGGAACGGATGCGGGCAGCGTGGCGCTGCTGCCGGCGGTCGCCTTGCCGGGCAGTGTCACCAAGGCGACGGCGGGCTCGGCGCGCCAGACCGTGCGCGGCGTGGTAGTCGAGATCGCCGGCTGGCTGGTCGCCGTGGCCGGCAAATGCGGGGCGTGCGCACTGGCAGTGCGGCGCGCGTCGGCGGCGCCGGCGCCAGGCGTCATGGCATAGAGCGTGCCCAGTGGCAGCGGCTGCGCGATGACATCGACGGAGCCGGCTTGCGGCGCGGCTTTCTCCGGCATCCCCGCGGCGGCGGACTGCGGATGGGCCTGGGCGACATCGCGCGGTTTGCTTCGCGCGTCATAGCGCACCACCGGGGTGGCGTTGCGGGTCTCCGGCTGCCGCAGGCTGGGAGTGGTGGTGTCCATCGTGCCGCCGATGGCCGGGGTCACCGGACGAGTGGTATCGATGGCCTGCAGCGTCGACGACGGCGCAATGGCGGACGGCGTCCGCTTGAGCAGCACCACCGTTTCCGCGGCGGCGGCCGGGGCTTTCGCCAGCAGCAGCGGCTGCAGTTGCGGCGTCGCGTTCACGGGCAGCGTTTGCGCGCGGCGCAGCGCCACGGCGGTCGGACCCAGCACCAGGCGGGCACGGGCGGCGCTATCGGCGGGACCGGCAAGCGCAACGGCGCTGTTGCCGGCGATTGCCGTCCCCAGCGGCTCGGTCGCCGCTGACGGCGTGTTCTTCAACAACGCGCCGGGCACGAGGGCGATCAACAGCGGGCTGTCGGCGCCTTGCTGCCGTCCCGCGCTCTGCAGGCCGGCCGGCAGGTTTTCGGGTCGCACCCCGGCGATGGCCGGCTGACCGCTCGCCTGGCGGGAGGCGGAGCTTCCGGCGCCGGGGTGAATGGCTTGATTCGCGGACAACGCGGCGGTCGAAGCGGCGTCACGCGCCGGCAGCGACGCGGGTTGCTCTTTCGCAAGCAGCGGGACCATGGCGATCAGCACCGGCGCATCGGCGCTGCCGCGGCGGGACGTGTCCAGCGCTTCCGCCGGCAGGTAGAGCGTGCCGCGGATGGCCGTCATCACCGCGGCGCCGGCCAGCATTTGCGCCGGCGCGATGCCGGCCAGCGCCAACGCCGGGGCGGTGGTGGTCTGGCAGGCGGTCAACGCCGTCGCGCGCTCCATCGCCGCCTGGCCCGGCAGCGACTTCACCGGCAGCACCGGCAGCGCGTCGCCGGACGGAAGCAGCGCCATCATGTATTCGCGGGATGCGGCGGGCAGCGGATCGGGCACCATCGTGTTCAGGCTGGCGAGTAGTTCGGTGTAGGGCGAGGAGGCCGACGTGCGCCGCGACAGCTCGGCGCCGGTCGTGGGCACGAGCGTGAAGATCACCGGGAACTCCGGCATCTGCACGCGATTACTATTCTGCTCCGGCGTGGCGCCTTCCAGGGTGGTCGGCCCACCCAGTTTGTTCGCGATGATGTTGACGATCACCGGGGCGCTGAGGCCTTCGTTATTGAACAGGTCGAGCGCGCGGGCGCTGATGGTGGTCGGACCGTTGAGCTTGTCGGCGATGGGGTTCCACATCATCACATAGGGCGCTTCGTTGGTCATCGCGTGGAAAATGCCGTTGATGTAGACGGTCACCCACTTGATGCCGGAGTCGTCGGTTGCCTCGACGCGGATGTTGATCTTATCATGAATCTCGGCGCCGTTCTTTGGCTCGACGATGCGCACCATCGGCTTGCTATGCTCGACCTGGTGCGCCGAGAGCGGCTTTTGGATGCTGATCTTCATCTCGTTGGATGCGGTATTCCCCTGGCTATCGACCAGCTTCACAATGAGCGTGTGCTGCCCGAAACCGGGGTTGATCTCGGTCAAGTCCGCATCGACGCGGAAGCTGCCGACGGGAATGGGGTTCTTAATGCGCCCGCCGATGAGCCAGGTGGAATCGAGATAAGCGTCGAAGCGCACAACCGGGGCGGTCTCCGGGCTCTGGAAGGCGATAGCCAGCGGAATTTTCCCGCCGGTGATCGGGGTATCCGCCGCGGGCTGCAGGATTTGGAAGTTCGGTCCCGCCGCCGCACGCACCGGCACGGTCACAAAGCCGGCCAGTAAACAAAGCGCCATCACCATTCCTGGCAGAGTCCGCATACGCATCGTGTTCTCCTCGCTGGGTTCCTGCCCCTTGGGGGAAGCTGCGCGGTTAACCAGAGAAGCCGCGCCGAGTCATGCAGTTGTCACACCGATTGACCCAGTTTGTGGTAACAGTATCATATGGACAGGGATTAGTCAATCTGCTGGATACAGGTGACATTTCCGGCAGCACACGGCTTGCCTCGCCAGAGAGAGAGCCACCGCTAACCCGCAAAATTCATGAACGACACGAATAATGCTCAGTCAGCCCAGGGACGCTGCAGCCGCGGGGTGATCGGCAACAGCGGCAGCGCGGTGGTAGGCGCGGGCAACTGCGCGGGGAAGGCGGCGAGCGCGACGGGAACGTGCAGCAGCGCCGCGAGTTCCTGCGCCGCCGCCAGGCCGGCAGCGACATCCGCGCGCGTGGTGGCGGCGCCCAGGTGGGTATTGCTGACCAGGCCGGTCAGGCGCAGCCGGCTGGCGGCGACGATCTCCGCCAGTTCGGCGGCGGCGGCGGACGGGGTCGGGGTGGTCGGGCGGGCGAAATTCACCACCGCCCAGCAATCGTAGTCGGTCATGTCGGGGGCGAACTGGCCGATGACCACCGCGCCGGCC
>CAIMEK010000035.1 GCA_903839965.1 uncultured Acetobacteraceae bacterium
CGCCCGGCGGCACCGCCGCGGCCTCCTTGATCTCGGCGTCGGTGCGGTGGCGCACGAACACCGGCTGGCCGCGCCAGGAAACGATGATGCCCTGGCCGGCCACGATCGGGGTGAGATCGACCTCCAGCTCGGCGAGCGCCAGCACATCCTTGGAAGGGTTCATGCTGTCGACCAGCGGCCACGCGATGGCGCCCGCCCCGATGACGGCGGAGGCACCGGTGACGAGCTTCAGGAAATCCCGTTTGGTGGTGGCCGGCGCGGGGCCATGGGCGGGTACATCAGCAGTCGCAGCCATCGATCGGCCATCCCCTTTATCTCGCCGTCGCTCGTAGCCTGCGTGGCCGGGCAGCGGCAATTGAACGCCACGCGAGCACACGGCACTCAATGGCACACGCGCCAGGCGCATGCCCTCGCCGGCGGGATTAGCCCAAACGCCGCAGCGGGTCCATAGGCCGCACTTCGCCCCTGCAACATCCTTCGGCCTGCGGCTACGCTGCCCCGCCCGCCCCAGGAGCGCCCCGTCATGACCCACCCTGCCCCACCGCCGCACGCCGCCCTGCAGCAGCCCGCACGCGCCTGGTTCGAAAGCCTGCGCGACCAGCTTTGCACCACCTTCGAGACGATCGAGGCTGCCCAGGGCGGCCAGCCGCACTTCGTCCGCACGCCCTGGCAGCGCCCCACCGACGACGCCAGCCCCGGCGGCGGCGGGGTGATGAGCGTCATGAAGGGAAAGGTGTTCGAAAAGGTGGGGGTGAACGTCTCCACCGTGTTCGGCACCTTCAGCGAGGAATTCCGCCGCCAGATCCCCGGCGCCGAGGAGCACGGCGGGTTCTGGGCCAGCGGCATCAGCGTGGTGGCGCATATGCGCAGCCCGCGCGTGCCGGCGGCCCACTTCAACACCCGCATGCTGGTGACCAGCCGCGGCTGGTTCGGCGGCGGCGGCGACCTGACGCCGCTGCGCCTGGACACCCCCGAAGCCGCCACCGACGCCGCCGAATTCCACGCCGCCTTCCGCACCGCCTGCGACCGCCACGACCCGGCCTGGTACCCGCGCTACAAGGAATGGTGCGACCGCTACTTCTTCCTGCCGCATCGCAACGAGCCCCGCGGCGCCGGCGGCATCTTCTTCGACCAGCACGACAGCGGCGACGCCAAGGCCGACCTCGAATTCACCCGCGACGTCGGCCGCGCCTTCCTGCAAGCCTTCCCGTCAATCGTGCGCCGGCGCATGCCCGAACCCTGGACCCCGGAAGAACGCGAGGCGCTGCTCTACAAACGCGGCCGCTACGTCGAATTCAACCTGCTGTACGACCGCGGCACCCTGTTCGGCCTGAAAACCGGCGGCAACACCGAAGCCATCCTCATGAGCCTGCCACCGGAGGCCCGCTGGGCGTAGGAAGGCCAGGGCTCCGCCCCATAGGCACTAAAATAGGCTTTGACGCGGCTCGGCGGGGTACGATTCATCGCGAAGATGCATCAGACATCTTCGGTTTCGTTGGATTCCTTTGCGGCGGTTCTGGCGCGGCTTCCGCCGA
>CAIMEK010000036.1 GCA_903839965.1 uncultured Acetobacteraceae bacterium
CTGCCCGGCGCGCGGCGCCTGTTCCTGCCGCTGCGCACCGCGAGCGGGCCGGTGGCCGTGCTCGGCATCGACCGCGCGGGAACGGCGCAGGAAAGCACCCGACCCATCCTCTCGCCCGACCAGCGCCGCCTGCTCGATGCGCTGGCCGACCAGGCCGCGGTGGCGATCGAGCGGGTGAACCTGGCCGCCGAAATCGACCGCACCCGCCTGCTGGCCGAGACCGAACGGCTGCGCTCGGCGCTGCTGACCTCGATTTCGCACGACCTGCGCACGCCGCTGGCCTCCATCCTCGGTGCCGCCAGTTCGTTGGACAGCTACCACGCCCTGCTGGATGACGCCGCGCGGCGCGACCTGCTGGCCACCATCCGCGAGGAGGCCGAGCGGCTGAACCGCTTCGTCGGCAACCTGCTCGACATGACGCGGCTGGAATCGGGCGCGCTGGCGCCACGGCTGGAAGCGGCCGACCTGGGCGAGATGGTGGGCGCGGCGCTCGCCCGGGCCGCCCGCCTGCTGGCCGGGCACCGGGTGGAGATGGACCTCGCCGCCGGCCTGCCGCTGGTGCAGCTCGATCCGGTGCTGTTCGAGCAGGTGCTGTTCAACCTGCTCGACAACGCCGCCAAATACGCCCCCGAGGGCAGCACGCTGCGGCTGCGCGCCTGGCACGAGCCGGCGGCGGGGACGCCCGGGCGGGTGCGGCTGCAGGTGATCGACGAGGGGCCTGGGTTGCCCGCGGATGCGCTCGAACGCATCTTCGACAAGTTCCACCGCATTCCCGGCGGCGACCGCCAGCGCGCCGGCACCGGCCTGGGTCTGGCGATCTGCCGCGGCTTCGTCGAGGCGATGGGCGGCAGCATCGAAGCCGCCAACCGGGGCGACCGGCCGGGCGCGGCGTTCACCCTCACCCTGCCGGTTTCGGCGGCGACCCGGCCGGCCGACACGGACGGTTCGCCATGACCGGGCAATGCGTGCTGATCGTCGATGACGAGCCGCCGATCCGCCGCCTGCTGCGCACCAGCCTGAACGCGCAGGGCTACCGCACCGTCGAGGCCGCCACCGCCGCGGAGGCGCTGGCCAGCATCGCGCGCGACCGGCCGGACGTGGTTATCCTGGACCTCGGCCTGCCCGACCGCGACGGGCTGGATGTGATCCGCGAGGTGCGTGGCGCCAGCGCCGTGCCGATCGTGGTGCTGACCTCGCGCGAGGCCGAGCGCGCCAAGGTGGCGGCGCTCGACCTGGGGGCGGACGACTACGTGACCAAGCCGGTCGGCATGGACGAGCTGATGGCCCGGCTGCGCGCCGCGCTGCGCCACCGGCTGGCGCAGGAGGGCGCCGTGCCGCTGTTCCGCAGCGGCGACCTGGAGGTGGACCTGGTCCGCCGCTACGTGCGGGTGCGCGGCGAGGAGGTGAAGCTGTCGCCGCGGGAGTGGGATATTCTCGTGCTGCTGGTGGCGCATGCCGGGCGCGTGCTGACCCACCGGTTCATTCTCGGCCGGTTGTGGGGCGCCGGGGGCGACGTGCAGCAATTGCGGGTGTATGTGAGACAGATCCGCCAGAAGATCGAGGCCGATCCGGAACGGCCTACCCACATCCTGACCGAGACCGGCGTGGGTTATCGCCTCGCCGAGCAAGAGATGCCGCCATGACGCTCGACGAGTTGATCCCGCCGCCGCACGTGCTCGACCGCCTGCACGCGCCCGACAAGGCATCGCTGCTGGCGGCGCTGGCGAGGGCGGCCGGCGAGGCGCTCGGCCTGCCGCCGACGGACATCGCCGCCGCCCTGGCCGCCCGCGAGGCGCTCGGCTCCACCGGCACCGGCGAGGGCATCGCGGTGCCGCATGCGCGCATGGCCGCGCTGGCGGCGCCAGCCGGGTTTTTCGCCCGGCTGGACCGGCCGATCGCCTTCGATGCGGTGGACGGAAGGCCGGTCGACCTGGTGTTCCTGCTGCTCAGCCCGGCGGCGGACGGGGCGCATCTGCGCGCGCTCGCCGCGGTGTCGCGACGGCTGCGCGCGCCGGGGGTGGCGGAGGCACTGCGCGGCGCCGCCCCGGCGAGCCTGCGGGCCGAGCTGCTGGAGGGCGCGGCATGAACACGTTCCAACAGTTGCAGGCGCTTGTGCTGGTGTCGGTTGCACTGCTGATCGCGCCGATGGCGTTGCCACCGCTGCGCCAGTATTCCCGGCAGATGAAACTGGCGGCGCTGGTGGTCTATCTCGGCGGCGCAGCGCTGATCCTGGCGAAGTGGCTGCTCACGCCGGACTGAAGCTTCGGCGCGGCAGCGAAGGGCGCCCTGCTAGGCGACTTTCGCTCCGGACTGGTGCATGCCGACCAGGACGGTGCCGAGGTCGGCCGCTGCGAGTTCCGGCGCCGTCTTGTAGCGATAGCAGGCCACCGCGCGTACCGGCGCAGTCTGGAACAGCGGCGGCACCGCTTCGGCGCATTCGGCCATGGCCAGGGGGCAGCGGTCCATGAAGCTGCAGCC
>CAIMEK010000037.1 GCA_903839965.1 uncultured Acetobacteraceae bacterium
ATGCTCAACGCCGCCGCTTAAGCTCAACCTTGTGTCCAAAGAACCGGGCGCGGTACACGCCGAGTTTGGCCATCTTGCTGCCGCAGGCCGGGCAGGTGCAGGCAGCATTGTCGGCGGGCTGATGCACGACGTCGCGGCGCGGCAGGTTGTCTGGCAGCGGCTTGCGCTTTGGCTTGGTGCGCTCGGGCGGCAGCGATGGAGGCGTTGGATCAGCCGTCTCGGCGCGGGCGTCGTCCACCGCCTCGCCGGTCTGTAGTTCCTCCAGCCGCAGTTCGAGTTGCTCGATCTGGCGGCTGATCCGCTCCGACGAGCGGCCGAATTGCATCCGCCGCAGCTTGGCGATCTGGAACTTGAGTTTCTCGATCTCCAGCGCCTTGATCTGCACCGCCGTCTCCGCCGCCTTGAGCGCGCCCTGGCAAGCCCGCGCAAACGCGCGCAACGCGTCAGGATCGGCGGGCAGTTCTTCGGTGGCGAGCGACATGCCACAAACTATCAAGACCAGGCCTGACGGAGAAGCGATCTCATCGAATCGGAGCCTTCTCAGACCAGCATCGGTTGTTGCGGTAAAGGCGGTGCTACTGTTCGGCGCCAGTCCATCGCCTCGGCCAGCAGGGCAAACTGCGCGGGCGTCAGCACCGTCGCGCCATCGACGATCGGCGGCCAGACGAAGCGGCCCTTCTCCAGCCGTTTGGCGATTAGCCATAGGCCGCTGCCATCCCAGTACAGGCCTTTCAAATAGTCGCCCCGCTTGCCGCGGAAGATAAACAGATGGCCACTGAAAGGATATGTGGCGCGCCACATATCCGTTCATATGCGTCGGCCGCAATTATGTGGCGGCGTTGCGGCGCAGCGGTTGATTTCCCGGCTGAGGGTCGGCTCGGCCGCCACATAATCCAGCGCTCACTTTCCTCCGCGGAACCAAGACGGTCCCGAGGGAGAGTGCGATGTTGGAGCTGTACTACAGATATCCGCGGGTGCTTCGGCGCCTTCGCGATGGAGGGCTGGGCGACGAGATGGACCGCATTGCGGCCTATCTTTTCGAACAGGGTTACAAGCGCGGATCGGCCAAGGTCTATCTCGGCCGGCTTGGCAGTTTCAGCGGTCATTTGCCGCGCGCCACTCCGGCCACGGTGATCGGCCAGTCCGTCATCGACGGGTTCGTCGCCGGGTACCCGACCGAGGCACCCCGTGTCGCCGCGCGCACGGCGATTGAGCTTGCGCGCAGGGTCGCCCCCGAACGCTTCCCGGCCCCGAGCCCGGAGCCGGATCCGCACGGGCCATTGCTCGGCAGCTACCTGGTTCACCTGCGGCGTGTCCGCGGTCTTGAGCCCAGGACCTGCGAGGGGCTGCTCCTCGTCGCCCGCCGCGTCCTTGCCTGGCACGACGAGCGTGGCGCGGGACAACCGCTTTCCGCGATGACTGGCGAGCACGTGCTCGCCGTCGTCGAACACCTCCTGGCGTTGACCTCCAACGCGCACACGCGAACGTCGACCACATCGTGTGTCCGCGCGTTCCTTCGCTTTCTGCATTGGTCCGACCTCAACGGCCGAGATCTTGCCCGGTTTGTCCCGCGCACGCCCTGCTATCGTTTGGCCCACCTGCCGCCCCGGCTGGCATGGGAAGATGTAAGGCGCGCCATCGACGCGACCGGCGGGACGACGGCGGTGGACGTGCGGAACCGCGCCATCCTGCTCCTCGTCGCCACCACCGGACTGCGCAACAAGGAGATCAGATCGCTTGAACTTCGGGATATCCACTGGCGCGAGGCTGCGGTGGTCGTACGCCAGACGAAGACGAAGCGTGACCGCGTCGTGCCCCTACTGCAGGAAGCGGGCGCGGCGCTTGCCGACTACGTGCTGCACGCCAGGCCCAGGAACGGCAGCCCGCGCGTGTTCCTGCAGCATGTCCCGCCGATCCGCCCCATCGACGGCAGCATCGTCATTTCCAGGATAGTACGATCCGCGCTCAAGCGTGGCGGCCTTGACCTTCCACGCGTCGCCGGCGCGCATCTGGTGCGTCACAGCCTGGCCACGCAACTGGTCAGGCAACGGCGTCCGATCAACGAGGTCGCAGACCTGCTGGGCCACCGGAGCATCGATACAACCGCCATCTACGTGAAGGTGGCGGTGCCACAGCTTGCCGACGTCGCCCTCCCGTTCCCTGGAGGTGTGTCATGAGCGGCTTCGCCAGCATGTTCGGCGACCGGGTCGCGGCCTATATCGCCCTTCGCCGGTCGCTCGGTTATTCGTTCCGCAAGCAAGCCTCGATCCTGCACGCTCTGACCCGGTACATCGAGGCCGAACGGATCGACGGCCCGCTGACGCGGGAGACAGCGCTGAACTTTGTCCTCTCGTGGAACGGAACGGCCAATGGCCGCGCGGTTCGGCACGGCGTTGCCCGTCGTTTCGCCGAGTATCTCGCGATCCACGATCCACGGAC
>CAIMEK010000038.1 GCA_903839965.1 uncultured Acetobacteraceae bacterium
CCTGCGCGACGCGGCCGGCCAGGGCCGGGCCGATGTCGCGCGAGGTCACCGCGGCGGCGTAGGTCTGCACCGGCGGGCGCGGGCGGGATCGCGGCAGGTCCAGCGGCGGCACCCCGGCGAGCGCGCCGCGCCAGTACTCCAGCAATTCCTGCATGCGCGGACCCGAGAGCCGCCGGCGCTGCCAGGCGGCATAGTCGACGTAACGGGTCGGTAGGGCTGCCGGAGCCGGCGCGCGACCGGCCGCATAGGCGGCATGGAACTCGGTCAATTCGCGGATCAGCACGCCGGTGGACCAACCGTCGAAGGCGATGTGGTGGATCACCAGCAGCAGCACGTGCAGATCAGGCTCGAGGGCGAGCAGCCGGGTGCGGAACACCGGTCTGCGGGCCAGGTCGAACGGCTCGCGCGTCATCGCCAGCGCCAGGCGCCCGGCCTCCGCCAGGCGCTCCGCCGGGGTGTTCCCGGGCACCGCTTCGGGAAGCAGGGTGATATCGGGCGGCGGCAGCACCACCTGCACCGGCCTGGCCTCGTCGCCCGCGAACACCGTGCGCAACGGCTCGTGGCGCGCCACCACGGCGGCCAGCGCGCGGGCCAGCGGCACCGGGTCGAGCGGCCCGGCGATGCGCAGGTTGAGCGGCAGGTGGTAGGCGGCCCCGGTGATGCCCAGCCGGTGCAGGATCCACAGCCGCTCCTGGGCGAACGACAGCGCCGCGCCGGCGTCGTCGGCCAGCGCCGGGATCGCCGTGGCCTCGGCCTGCGTCGCTCGGGCGCGGGCCAGGAAGTCGAGGATCTCCGCCTTACGCGCTTTCAGCACGGCAAGCAGGGAGTCGGGCAGCCGGTTGCCCGGCGCGCTGAAGCGCAGCCGGTCGCCGTCCTGCCAAAGCCGGATGTCCTGGCGACGCAGCTCGCTCAGCAGGTGTTCGAGCGGCAGGCCGGTCCGTGGGGCCTCAGATCCACTCGCCATGCGTCGCCTCCAGGAACGGGAAGGCGCTGGTCGTCAGCAGCAGGCGTGCCTGGTTGCAGAACGCGTGGTCGGCGGCCCGCGCGCCGAGCAACTCGCGCATGCTGCGCAACCCGTCGACCTGTTCGCAGAGTTGGCTCACCGCAGGGTCCCGCCGGCCCGGCGGATAGGCAATGAGGCGGGGCGACAGCGCGTAGCCGCCATCGGCCTGCTGCACCCAGAAACGCTGACGCGCGTCGACGCGGCGGAACACGGTGTCGAGGAATGCCTCGGTCATCTGCCGTTCGCTCGCGCGTGGCAGGCGGCTGGCGCGCGGCTGCAGGTAGAACCACAGCATGGGAGAGGCCTCGGCCAGCAGCAGGTTGGTCACCTGCCAGCGCGTCAGGTCGTCGAGCGCGGCATAGCGCGAAACCAGCTCCGGCGCGGCGAAGGTGAGGTTCCACGACAGCCGGCCGGCCGCCTTGTCGTGCTCGTTGGGGCACGGCGCCACGATCTCCAGCCCGCAGGACGCGGCGAGCGCGGCGAGGCTCTCGACCGTGTAGCTGAACTCGACCGGCTGTACCAGCGTGTCGGCCAGCATCGCCGCCGGCCGGCCCTGCATCTGGCCGAGGAACTGCGTGGTCAGCGCGGCCGGCCGGAAGCTGCCGACCAGCGCTTCGGCGATGCGCATTTCGGTGGCCAGTTCGGCCTGCGCGGCGCCGCCGGCGAGCAGCTGGATCGCCTTCTGCACCGCCGAGGTCACGATGCGATGGAACCGGTTATAGACCATGAGTTCCAGCACGCCGTCGGCCCGCAACGCGCCGGCGAGGCAGGCCAGCGCGCGCGGCGGGTCGCCGGTGTGGTGGATCACGCCGGTGCAGATCACCAGGTCGTACTCGTCGTGGTAGCCGGCGTCGAAAATGCTTTCGTGGCGCAACGTGAGGTTGGCGAGGCCCATCGTGGCGGCCGTGCTGGCGCAAAGCTCCAGCGACGCGACCGAAAGATCGGAGCCGACCACTTCCGCATCGGGGAAGGTGAGCGCGGCGAATACGGCCTGGTTGGTGCCGCATCCGGCCACCCAGATGCGCCGCGGGGCGGCCCGGTCGTGCACGAAATCGCCGAGATCCTGGGCGAGAAAACCGGAGCCGTGCCCTGGGTCCGCCGGGAAGTGGAAGCTCTCCGGCCGCCAGGGATAGGGAAAGGTACCGTAGAAGACGCCGTTCAGCGCATCGACGCCGGCGACCGTCGTGGCCTTGGCGAGGTTCTGCTCGTCGCTCAGCATCATGGCTCGGTCGGGCCGGTGATCTGCTGCTGCAGGATCTTGCGGGTCACCTGCCAGTCGCGCGTGCTGTTGATGCGCGCGGTCGCCACCTCGATGTTCGATGACGCCAGGCGGCGCAGCTCGGGATCGGTGGCATAGGCCAGCACCAGCTGCGCCATGTCGATCTCGAGGTGGTAGAAGCCGATCAGCTGGTCGGACAGCGCCTGGTCGTTGTCGCCTTCCACCGTCCTCGACAGCACCCGCTCGGCTTCCGTCCTCATCACATCGAGCGCGTCGAGCATGCGCTTGCGGTCGTTGTTGGTCAGCGCCTGCAGGAGCATCGGTGTTGCCTGCTCGCCGGCCGGTGGCCGGGGCGTGGACAGGGGTTGCGCCCACGCGCCGGTCGCGGCGGTCAGGGCGAGACATGCGATCAGGAGCGAGTTTCGCGCGGTCATCACGGGGCGTCTCCTTCTGTGGTCTGCTCGGCCAGCAGTTCCGTCAGCATCGCCTCTGCCGCCGCCCGATCGACGTCGGGCAATCCGGCAGGGGAGGGGGTGGGCAGGCGGCGGTCCGCCGCGGCATTCGCCAGATCGCGCAGGCTGGCGCCCTGGAGAATGGTCGCCAGCGGCAGGTCGATGCCGGCGTTGGCGCGCAGGCGGTTGCGCAGGCTGATCGCCATCAGGCTGTCGAAGCCGTAGTCGCGCAACGGCAGGTCGGGGTCGAGGGCGGCGGGCTGCACGCCCAGCACTTCGGCAAGCGCATCGCTCAGCGGATCGCCGGGGCGCGCGGCGACGGGCGCCGGTTCGCCCGGACGCTGCAGCCCGGCGAAGAACGGCTCGGAGCGCGCGATACGGTCCCAGGCGATCGGCACGACGGCGCTGCACGCCGCCTGCTGGTCCAGCAGCATGTCGAGCGCCGCCAGCGCGTCCCGCACCGGCATGGCGCGGCTCCAGGCGAGGTCCGGCCGGAGCGCGCCGGCGGCGGCGCCGACCTCGGCCCAGGCGCCCCAGTTGATCGAGAGGGCGGGCAGGCCACGGGCGTGGCGGTGCTGCGCCAGCGCGTCCAGCCAGGCATTGGCCGCCGCGTGGTTGGCCTGGCCGGCATTGCCCAGCAGCGCCGCCGCCGAGCTGAACAGCACGACTGCGTCCAGCTCACGCTCGGCGGTCAGCTCGTGCAGGTGGCGCGCCCCGGTCACCTTCGGCGCCAGCACCGCGGCGAAGCGCGGCCAG
>CAIMEK010000039.1 GCA_903839965.1 uncultured Acetobacteraceae bacterium
CGGCGGCGCCGCGCACCGCGGTGCAGCAGGGGGGGCCGTCGGCGCCGGCGAAATCCGCGCTCGGCCACGATGCGCCGGGCAAGCCGCCGCCGGTGGTGAGCGCGCCGACCGCCGGCCACGCGCAGAAAACCGCCACGGCCGCCCCCGGCAAGCCGCCGGCGGCAACCACGGCCGGCAAGGCGAAGCCCCGCACAGCCGAACCGGCGAAGCCGGCCGCATCCACCAAGCCGGGCGGGCCAGCCAAGCCGGCCGGGCCAGCCAAGCCGGGTAGCCCCGCCAAGCCGGCTGCCGAGCCGGCCAAGGGCGCCGCGCCGGAGCCGGCCAAGGCGGCCCCGGCCGAGCCGCCCAAGAGTGAGCCGGGCAAGGCGGACCAGGCCAGGGGCAGCGTCACCGGCATGCCGTTGCCGCGCTGGGCCAGCCTGCGCTCGGACGAGGTCAACCTGCGCAGCGGCCCCGGCACGCGCTATCCGATCGAATGGGTGTACCGCCGGCGCGACCTGCCGGTGCAGATCGAGCGCGAGTTCGAGGTGTGGCGGCTGGTCGAGGACCAGGACGGCGTGAAGGGGTGGGTGCACCAGGCCACGCTCACCGGCCGGCGCAACTTCGTGGTGAAGGGCGGCGAACGCGTGCTGCACCGCTCGGCCTCGGAGGATGCCGCGGCGGTGGCACGCCTGCAGCCGGGCGTGCTCGGGCGCATCCGCGGCTGCGACGCCAAGCTCGGCTGGTGCGAAGTGCAGGTGGGCGACTATCGGGGCTTCCTCAAGCGGGCGGAGCTGTACGGCATCTACCCGGACGAGGCGGTGAACTAGGCGTTACGAACCGGCTTGACACCCGCCGCCCCCCGGCGGCACAGCGGGCCGGGTTCAGGAGTTCCTTCCATGTCGGTGAACTTTCGCTCGCGGGCGTTCCTGCTCGACCACATCCGCCACACCATGGCGTTCTACGATCCGCGGGTGGTCGATCCGGCGGGCGGGTTCTTCCAGAGCTTCATGCGCAACGGCGCCATCTTCGACCACAGCACGCGCATGCTGGTGGCCTCGGCACGCTACGTTTTCAACTATGCCATGGCGTGCCGGCAGTTCGGCGCGCCCGCTTATCGGGAGCGGGTGCTGCACGGGCTCGACTACCTGCGCAACGTGCACCGCAACCCGGCCACCGGCGGCTATGCCTGGAAAATCGTCGACGGCCGCCCGGCGGACACCACCAACCACTGCTACGGCCTGGCCTTCGTGCTGCTGGCCTATGCCTGCGCGACGAAGATCGGCATCGCGCGGGCGCGCGGCTGGATCGACGAAACCTTCGACCTGATGGAGCAGCATTTCTGGCTGCCCGAACATGGCCTGTATGCCAACGAGGCCGACGCAGCCTGGAAACTCGGCGCGTATCGCGGCCAGAACGACAACATGCATGCCTGCGAGGCGATGATCGCGGCCTTCGAGGCCACCGGCGAGCGCAAGTTCCTCAACCGTGCGGCGCTGCTGGCCGAGAACATCGCGGTGCGCCAGGCCGCGCTGACCGGCGGGCAGGTGTGGGAGCACTACAAGGAAGACTGGACGCCCGATTTCGAATACGCAAAGGACAGCAACAACGCCAACACCATGCGGCCGTGGGGCGTGCAGACCGGCCACCAGACCGAGTGGGCCAAGCTGCTGCTGATCCTGGACCGCCATTTGCCGGCGGCCTGGCATCTCAGGCGCGCCCGGGAATTGTTCGACCCGGCCATCGAGCGCGGCTGGGACAAGGAGTACGGCGGGCTGATCTACGGTTATGATCTTGACGGCAAGCCGAGCGACATCGACAAGTACTTCTGGGTGCAGGCGGAAAGCCTGGCCGCCGCGGCGCTGCTTGGCGCGCGCACCGGCGAGGCGGAGTACTGGGCAACCTATGACCGGATATGGGAATACGCGTGGGCGCATTTCGTCGACCACGAGTACGGGGCGTGGTACCGCATTCTGTCGCGCGACAACAAGCGCCCGGACGATCGCAAGACCTATGGCAGCAAGGCCGATTACCACACGATGGGGGCCTGCTACGAGGTGCTGAACGTCGTTACGGCGTGACAAGGTTCGCTGGGGTGCGCGAGGCCTACCCCATCGAGTGGCCAGCTTCAATCACCGGTTTTTTCGATGTCGCAATGCTGGCTCATACCGGCAGCTCCTTCATCCAGCCCAGCACCAGGATCGGCGCGATCGCCACACTGTTGACCGCGAAGGTGATGTAGCTCGCGCGGTCGAAGATCTCGGCATTGCTTCGGTTGAATTTCGACGATCGGTTGTTGAAGTTTTTGAATGGTGATAACAGCTTGGTAGCCCTATTGCCGGGTTGGCCGAGTGGCTAGGCACCTGATTTGTAATCAGGTCGACAGAGGTTCGAATCCTCTACCCGGCACCAATTTTCCAAAATATTTCCAATGGCTTGAGCGAAGAAGCGCTGGCGGTGCAAGGCGCTGTCCCTGAAAATATCAACAATATATCAGCAGTTCGAACGCGGCGTTCGCCGCCCCGGCCTCGGAAGGACCCGCACCGGCCACACCCGGAGGATTTGACGGGTTGCTTGGCGGCTGCCTGATCGATCACGCGGAATGAGTTCTCGCTCGGATCAGCCGCATCCGACTCAAAGCGGACCTGAAGGAGGACGTGTTCAGGCTGGCTCGGCCCGTACGGCCGCTCGGGCGAGCGTCAGGTAAACGTCCTGACCCCACGTATTCATTGCAAAGTTCACGGCGACCATCACCAGGCGACAGTTCTCGTGGGTATAAGGGGCTCCCGCTTTGATCCGGTCCAAGGATGGTGCGTAGGCATGCTTGACGAGACTGATTCCCACCAGAGCGAACGAGAATTCCAGCCGCGTGACAGCGCATTTGCCGCCGCAGTCCGACCACAGTGCGATCAGGTCGTCCTCCGTGAAGCGCGGCCCGGTCGGACCATTCTTTCGGTTGGCGCGCGCGACCTGCCGGCGCGCCCAGGGTGGGAAATTACCTTTGGACGGCGCTGGGACTTTAGGTGTCGCGAGCTCGGGTGCTAGGGCCAGCGCGTAATCCCGAAGCCCCCGCTTCAGGATTTCACCCGACGCCTGCAAGTCGACTAGCGCCCAGGCGTGTGTGTTTGTAAACCGGGAGTCGACCGTCGTTCCGAGCTTGTGGGCGATATACTCCCGTATACCATCTGAGCTGTGCATGCCGGCGCCGAGCGCTTCCAAGGTGAGCGTGCACATCTGCGCCCGAAGAGTTGGTTCCATTCCTGCGTTCCTACGGGTGCGCTTTGTGTTGGTGCTCATCCTACCCTTCTCTTCCACGTCCGGGAAGGATCAGTGCTCATCAGCGAGCGTAGGGTGGGTTGCTCTTCGCAACCCACCAACGCAACGTGCCGCAATCAGCATCCCCCGCCCAACCGCGACGACGGGCTTGATGCCAGCCTTGCTCAAGACCCCTGCTGACAGGGGCGTGCATTATTGGTGGGTTGCGAAGAGCAACCCACCCGGCTCACCGTCGCCGGTCGCGCATAGCAAAATGCCCGTCCCCACCCGAAGCGGCCAGTCCGAGAGGGTGGAAACTTGTCCGACGCCAGGTGGTGACACCTAAGATCGTGACCAAGCGGTACCAGGTCAAGAAATAACGGAGTATCCATAGCATATCATATACCACTGTACTGGTTTGTACTGCCAGTACACGGCGTTTCAGGGCTGGTCGCATAATATTTGGGTAGCCGTACCCCCGCAACGCCGTCCAACACGAGTACAACCGC
>CAIMEK010000040.1 GCA_903839965.1 uncultured Acetobacteraceae bacterium
GCGCGTTCAACGAGGCGATTGCACGGCGCGCCGCGTCGACTTCGCGGAGAATTTTGACCGAGTGCTCGTAAAACAGCGTGCCAACCTCGGTCAGGTGGATATGCCGGGTCGAACGGTCGAGCAGAGCGGCGCCCAGATAAGATTCCAAGGCGGTGACATGCCTGGAAACGGCGACGATGGTCGTACGTTCATGTGCGGCCGCCTTCGAGAAGCTGCCGAAATCGACAGAACGCACGAAGAATCGCATGGCTGTCAGGTGGTCCATGGCTGATCTCTTCGAGACTGCCTGCAGTTCATCTTCGGCGAAAGCCACACCGGAAACAAGCGCCAATTCCCGGCCGCGGGCAAAGCCGACCGCGAAACGATGATCTTACGCGCGTTCCATGTCGCGCGTCGTAACGATGTCGACCCCTGTGCCAAGGATGTCGGCGGCGACGACGGTGCCGATCGTGATCGGAGCCTCGACCTCGATGGACCGCACCGCGTATGCCACATCACGCACCATGGTCTTGGGAATCGCGCCGGACGTCTTGACGGGAACGCGGCCCCAGCGGCCACCCATGATGCGGACCGACGTTGCGATGACGCGGCGCGGGTCGGTGTGCTCCTGGCGTCCGTACTCCTTGCCGGTCTTGCAGCCCCAGCCGCGCACTTCGACGACGTCCCTGGCATCGTTGTCTTCGACCTCGAGCCGGCAGCCAAGCGGGCAGCCAATGCAGAGATAATGATAAATGTGGTCCTCGGACATGCCCGCTCTCCTCACCGCTGCACGACGTCAACGCGCAAAGTGTCGCCGTGAAAGTTCTCGAGCACCTTCGGCTTCACCGTAATGTTCACCATTTCGGCCGGGAACACGTAGCGGACCTTCTTGTCGAGCACGCCGCCAAAGCGGACAGTGCATTTCTCCATCGGCTTGCGCACGCGCATGTAGATGACGTGCTCCCGGTCGGTCGAGAGCGTGTGGGGGACGCAATAAGCGACGTTATCGCCCGGCAGCAGGCGGATGTTGTCGGCCGGTGGCCGGCGCCCGGTCACGTAGTCGCCGGCGGCACGACCCGCCAGCATGGATTCCTGGCTGACGAAATCGACCAGGTCGTGGATATGCACCACGTTGCCGCAGGCGAACACGCCGTTGGCCGAGGTCTCCATCGTGCTGGTGACGATCGGGCCCGTCGTCACCGGATCAAGCCGCAGGTCGATGCGCCGCGACAGTTCGTTTTCCGGGATCAGGCCGATCGACAGCAGAACGGTGTCGCATGCGATGTCCCAGGCCCGGCTCATGTCGGGCTTGAACGTCTCGCTCACCGGCGCGACCGTGACGCCCTGCACACGGTCGTGGCCGCGGATGTCGACAATCGTCGTGGAAAGGTGCAGCGGGATGTCGTAATCGTGCAGGCACTGCACGATGTTGCGGTTGAGTCCGTTGGCGTGCGGCATGATCTCGAATACGCCGAGTACCTCGACTCCCTCGAGGGTGAGGCGGCGGGCCATGATCAGGCCGATGTCGCCGGAACCCAGGATGACCACCCGCCGCCCCGGCAGCAGCCCCATCATGTTGACGAATTTCTGGGCGAGCCCGGCGGTCAGGACGCCCGCCGGCCGCTCGCCCGGAATGCGGATGGCGCCGCGGGTGCGCTCGCGAGCGCCCATCGCCAGCACCACCGCGCCCGCCTGGATCAACCTGATGCCATGGCTGCCCGACATCAGCTTGAGCACGCGGTCGGGGCTGATGTCGTACACGTAGGTGTCGGTCAGCACGTCGATGCCGTCGTCGATCACCTGTTGCAAATAGCGTTGGGCATATTCCGGCCCGGTCAACTCTTCGCCGAAGTGGTGCAGGCCGAAGCCATGGTGGATGCATTGCCAGAGAATGCCGCCGGCTTCCCGCTCACGGTCGATGAGCAGGATCTTCCCGGCGCCGCGGGCACGGGCGCCGACAGCCGCCGCCATGCCGGCCGGCCCGGCGCCGGAGATCACGATGTCATAGCGCGGTTCGAGGTGGCGAAGCTCGGCGGTAATCACGCGTCGTCTCCTTCCTTGCGGTCGCAGACGATCCAGGAGTTGCCGCCTCGCTTGGTGATCGCTGTCATGGGGATACCGAGTTCAGACGACAGCAACTGCATGCTCCGCCACGAACAGAACCCCCCCTGGCAGCGGCCCATCCCGGCGCGGGTGCGGAACTTGATGCCGTCGAGCGTGCGCGCCCCGGCGTAAATGGCTTCGATGATCTCGCGTTCGCTGATCTGCTCGCAGCGGCAGCCGATGCGCCCGTAGCGGGAATCCTCGGCGGCAAGGCGGACCTGGTCCTCCAGCGACTGCGAGGCGAACAGGACGCGCTTGCCGATATGCGACCGGTAGGTGGGGCTGGGAGTCATCTCCAGCCCCTCGTCGTGGAGGATGGCGACGATGCGCTCGGCGATGGCGGGCGATGCGGTCAGGCCCGGCGACTGGATGCCGGCGCAGTTTATGAATCCCTTCTGCTCCGACGGTCCGATGATGAAGTCCTCGCCGTCGGCGACCGCGCGCAGCCCGGCGAATTCGGCGATGCAGTCGCGTTCGCTGATGCCGGGTGCGAAACGGCGCACCGCGGCGAAGATTTCGTCGCTGCCGGCAGCCGAAGTCGTGCGGTTGTCCTTGTCTTCGACGAACACGGCGGTCGGGCCGACCATCAGCGTGCCGTCGTAGGTGGGAATGACCAGGATGCCCTTGGAGTGCGCAGTCGGGCAGGGGAAAATGATCCGCTTGACCAGACCCCGCAGCCGCTTGTCGAGCAGGTATTCCTCGCCTTTGCGAGGACGAATCCGGAAGCTGCCGGCGCCGGCCATGCGGGCGATTTCGTCGGCGAACACGCCCGCCGCATTGACCACGAAGCGGGCGTGCACCGGGCGCTGCCGGGTCAACAGGCTGAACACCCCGTCGCCATCGCGCGTGATCCCCTCGACCGGGCTGTCCACCAAAACTTCGACGCCGTTGGCGCGCGCACTGTCGATCAGCGAAAAGCAGGCCTCGTAGGGATTCACCACGCCGGCGGTGGGCGCATACAGGCCCGCGACGACCTCGGCGGCCAGCGCGGGTTCCTCGCGGCGGACACGCTCGCCGTCCCAGATCTCAAGCCCGGTCACGCCGCGCTCGACCCCTTGCTGACGGTAGTGCTCAAGCGTCGGTACCTGGTCGGGGGTCATGGCGAGCATCAGCTCCCCATTTCGCACGAAGCCGAAATCAAGCTCGTCGTGCAAGGCATCCCACATCTGGTTGCCGGCCCATTCCAGTTCGCCTTTCAGGGTACCATGGGGCGCATGGTAGCCGGCGTGGATGATGCCGCTGTTCGACTTGCTGGTTCCGAAACCGATTTCGCATTCCTTTTCGACCAGAATGACCCGCAGTTGCATGCGGGACAGGGCGCGCGCGATGGCGCACCCGATCACCCCTCCACCGACAATGGCGACGTCGTACAACATGCGGTCGAAATGCCTTTCGTTAGCCGGTATTTTCCGAATGAACAGCCAGTCCTCGGCTTGCGAAGACAATTAGCCCCCGCTCCGGGCGTTCCGCAACGGCGAATCGAAGGCAGAACCCTCGCCCTACTTACTTCCGATCGACGGATGATCGAAGCCCGCCGCGACCATAGCCACCGGATCATAAATATTGCGCCGGTCCACCAGCACCGTGCCGCGCATCATTGCCTCCATGGCGTCGGTGCAGTAGCGCACGCTCGCGGGCAGCGGCGGTTTGTCCTGTTGCATGCCTTCCGAATCGAAGGCTTGCACCGTGGCGCCATCCTCGACCAGGCGCGCCACGATCGGCAATGCCGGGGAGTCGCGCATGTCGTCGGTTTCGGGTTTGCAGGTCAGGCCCAGCACGCCCACCGTGCGTCCGCGCACCGAACC
>CAIMEK010000041.1 GCA_903839965.1 uncultured Acetobacteraceae bacterium
AACTTTCCATATCCCAAGCCTGCGGCTGCTGGATTTGGAAACCTGTTGGACGCGCAGAAAATGCTGGCTCGCGGGATGCTTGGCCAATCGGCCCGTCGTAGATTCGCGCTTATGGGGCAGAGCCCTGGCCTTAACTTACTTTTCCAGCGCTCCCGCGATCCGTTGAGCCAGACGCCGCGCCACCTCCACCTTGTCCATTCGCGGCCAGTCTTCTGTTCCATCGGCGCTGACCAGATGCACCTCGTTCTCTGCGCCGCCCATGATGCCGGTTTCGGCGCGCACGTCGTTGGCGACGATCCAGTCGGCATTCTTGCGCCGCCGTTTGGCTTCGGCATGCGCCAGCATGTCGTGGGTTTCGGCGGCGAAGCCCACGACGAGGCGGGGGCGGCGCGGACACGCGGCGGCGATGCTGGCCAGGATGTCGGGGTTGGCCACCAGGGAGAGTTCGGGGGCGGCGGCATCGGGCTGCTTTTTCAGCTTGCGCGCGGCCGCGTTGGCCACCCGCCAGTCCGCCACCGCCGCGGCGAACACCGCCGCATCGGCCGGCAGCGCCGCCAGGCAGGCCGCCAGCATCTGTTCCGCGGTTTCCACCCGCTGCACCGCCACCCCGGGCGGGTCGGCCAGCGCCACCGGGCCACTGACCAGGGTGACCCGGGCGCCGAGGGCCGCCAGCGCCGCGGCGATGGCGTGGCCCTGGCGGCCGCTGCTGCGGTTGGCGATGTAGCGCACCGGGTCGATCGGCTCGTGGGTCGGCCCGCTGGTGACCAGCACGTGCCGGCCCGCCAGCGGCGCCGGTGCCGGCGCGGTCAGCAGGGCGCGGATGGCGTCGAGGATCGCGGTGGGTTCGGACATCCGGCCCGGGCCGTATTCGTTGCAGGCCATCGCGCCTTCGTCGGGCCCGAGCACGTGGATGCCGCGCGCGTGCAGGGTGGCCATGTTGGCCACTGTGGCCGCGTGCAGCCACATGCGCACGTTCATCGCCGGCGCCACCAGCACCGGCTTGTCGGTGGCCAGCAGCACGGTGGCGGCCAGGTCGCTCGCCTGTCCGGTGGCCATGCGCGCCAGCAGGTCCGCGGTGGCCGGCGCCACCACCAGCAGGTCGGCGCTGCGGGAGAGCTGGATGTGGCCCATCTCGCTTGCGTCGGTGAGCGAGAACATGTCGGTGTAGACCTTGTTCTCGCTGAGCGCCTGCAGGGTGAGCGGGGTGACGAAATGCGCGCCGCCCGCGGTCAGCACGCAGCGCACGGCGCAGTCCTCGCGGCGCAGCAGGCGGATGAGTTCCGGCAGCTTGAAGGCGGCGATGCCGCCGGCGACGATCAGCAGGACGCGTTTGCCGGTGAGGCTCATAGCCGCCACCCCGAATGTATGGCGGCGATCCCGCCGGTGAGGTTGCGCACCCGCACGCGCGACAGGCCGGCCGCGCGCATCATGTCGGCCAGCGCGTCCTGATCGGGGAAAGTGCGAATGCTTTCGGCGAGGTAGCGGTAGCTGTCCGCGTCCCTGGCCACGTGGCGGCCGAGGCGGGGCAGCACGCGGAACGACCAGGTGTCGTACAGCGGCATCAGGGCGGCCACCTGGAGGCGGCTGAACTCCAGGCAGAGGAACCGCCCGCCGGGCTTCAGCACGCGGCGCGCTTCGGCCAGCACGGCCGGTTTGTCGGTGCAGTTGCGCAGCCCGAACGAGATCGTGACGGTATTCACCGACCCGTTGGGCAGCGGCAGGCACTCGCCGTCGGCGACCAGGAAACTCAGGCCGCGGGCAAAGCCACGTGCCAGCGCGCGGTCGCGGCCGACCTCCAGCATCGCCTGGTTGATGTCCGACAAGATCACCGGGCCGCCGCCGCCGGCCAGCCAGCCGAAGGTGATGTCGCCGGTGCCGCCGGCGAGATCGAGCAGCGTGCGGTCCGGCCGCGGCGCCAGTGCGGCGATGAAGGCGCGCTTCCAGGCGCGGTGAATACCCAGCGACATCAGGTCGTTCATCAGGTCGTAGCGCGTCGCCACGCTGTCGAACACCTCGCGAACCAGCGACTTCTTCGCCTCCGCCGGCACTTGGCGGAAGCCGAAATCGACGGTGCGTTGGCGGTCATCCGGTGTGTTGTCGATCATGGCCGCTCTCTATAGCCTCTCCGGCCGTCATGCCGGAACTCCCCGAGGTCGAAACGGTGATGCGCGGGCTGCGGGCCCGCCTGGAAGGCCGCACCATCCGGCACGCCCGCGTCCACCGGGCCGACCTGCGCTGGGCGTTGCCGCCCGGGCTGGCGGCAGAACTGACCGGGGCGCGGGTGGCCGGTTTCCGCCGGCGGGCGAAATACATCCTGATGCGGCTGGACAGCGGCACCAGCGTGCTGATCCATCTGGGCATGTCCGGGCGCATCCTGATCGGCCCGGCCGGCGCCCGCGAGGTGCCGCTGCACGAGCACCTGACGCTGGAAACCGACGACGGCTGGCGCGTCGGTTTCGTCGATCCGCGCCGGTTCGGCAGCGTCGACCTGGTGCCCACCGATGCGGAGGACAGCCACCGCCTGCTCGCCGGGCTGGGCCCGGAGCCGCTGGAAGCGGAGTTCACCCCGGCGGTGCTGTCGGCCGCGCTGGCGGGGCGGCGGACGCCGATCAAGGCGGCGCTGCTCGACCAGGGCACCGTGGCGGGGCTCGGCAACATCTACGTGTGCGAGGCGCTGTTCCGCACCGCCATCAGCCCGCGGCGGCTGGCCGGCACGGTGGCGGGCGCGCGTGCCGTGCCGCTGGTGGCGGCGATCAAGCAAACGCTGGCCGAGGCGATCGCCGCCGGCGGGTCGAGCCTGCGCAGCTACGTGCACACCGACGGCGAACTCGGCCGTTTCCAACTCGCCCTGAAGGTGTATGGCCGCGAGGGCGAGGCCTGCGAGCGTTGCCCGGGGCCGCCGGGCTGCGCGGGTGTGCGCCGGATCGTGCAATCCGGTCGCAGCACCTTCTATTGCGGCCGCACCCAGCGCTGACCTAAACCGGCGCCAACCCAGGGGAACCAGCGATGCCCGAGACGACGGCGCCGGAGATGATCCTGGTGGAAACGCATGGCCGGGTCGGCCTGGTCAGGCTCAACCGCCCGCAGGCGCTGAACGCGCTGTGCGAGCAGTTGATGGCCGAGCTCGGCGCCCAGTTGCAGGCCTTCGATGCCGACCCGGCGATCGGCGCGGTGGTGCTGACCGGCTCGGAGAAGGCCTTCGCCGCCGGCGCCGACATCAAGGAAATGCTGCCGCGCAGCTATCCGATGGAGGATTTCATCGGCCGGCGTTGGGAGGCGGTGCTGCGCATCCGCAAGCCGGTGATCGCAGCGGTCGCCGGGTTCGCGCTGGGCGGCGGCTGCGAGCTCGCCATGATGTGCGACATCGTGATCGCCGCCGAAGGCGCCAAATTCGGCCAGCCCGAAATCGGTCTGGGGGTCATTCCCGGGGCCGGCGGCACGCAACGCCTGACCCGGGCGGTCGGCAAGGCGAAGGCGATGGACATGGTGCTGACCGGCCGCATGATGGACGCCGCCGAGGCCGAGCGCTGCAGCCTGGTGGCGCGCGTCGTTCCCGCCGAGCAGTTGCTCGCCGAGACGCTGAAGCTCGCCGAGCGCATCGCCACGCTGTCGCCGGTGGCGGTGGCGATGGCCAAGGACAGCGTCAACCGCGCCTTCGAGACGACGCTGGCGGAAGGCGTGCGCTACGAGCGCGCCCTGTTCCTTTCGCTGTTCGGCACGCCGGACCAGCGCGAAGGCATGGCGGCATTCGTCGAGAAACGGCGCGCCAACTTCCGGCTGGGCTGATCGCCCGGGCCCGCAGGCTTGCCATGTTCACGGCCGCATCCCGCTTCCTTGACTCGCCTCGCCCACCTGCCTAAAGAAGCTCCCCTCGTAGTCGCGCGGGCCGAACGACCGCGGCGGCACTCTGGTTGTTTCATCCGGTCGTCCATTCTGCCGAAGAGAGCTCATGGCCAACACTGCCTCCGCGCGTAAGCGCATCCGCCAGATCGAGCGCCGCACGGCGCGCAACCAGGCCCGCAAGTCGCGCATGCGCACCTTCATCAAGTTGGTGGAGACGGCGATCGCCAGCGGCAACAAAGCCACGGCCGCGGACGCCCTGCGGGCCGCCCAGCCGGAACTGCAAAGGGCGGCGACCAAGGGCGTGGCGCATCAGAACACGGTCGCTCGCAAGCTCTCCCGCTTGTCGGCGCGCATCAAGGCATTGCCGCAGGCCTGAAGGCTGTAAGCAGCCCGGCGACCACTCGCCGGGCCCGCTGATCAGGGAGCGCACACGAAAACGATCACTGCAAGTGGTTGTGCGATGAGCGAATTACTTGCTCGTGCGCAAAGTTTTACTTGCATATAACGAACGTGTTGCGGCTCCTTCAGTTTGCCATTGCCTTTTCCCCGGTTTTTGCCTAATCATTTCTGGACCGGCGGTACCCCTGCCGGTCCTGGTCGGGAGGTGGCGGAGGGCTTGGCCCGCCGTTTGCCCGCGCAGTGATGGTGGGTGGGAACGATGCGCGCAGGGGGTGACAGTGGCCGACGGCGCGAACATCGAAAGGGATGGCTCAGTCATGACGATTGAGCGGCAATCCCCCGATGAAAAACATCTGGCCGCGCAATGGGCCCGCGTTCGTGGGCACTTGCAGAGCGAGGTTGGCGAGGTCGAGTACCGCACCTGGCTGCGGCAGATGTCGCTGGGCGAGCTCGACGGCGACGAGATCACGGTCCGCCTGCCAAGCCGCTTCCTGCGCGACTGGGTGCGTACCCATTACGGCGACCGGCTGAACGCGCTCTGGCAGGCCGAGAACCGACGCATCCGCCGGGTCGACATCGCCTTCGGCGGCACCGCCACCGCCGAGGGATTGGCCGAGCCGGTGAATGCCGCCGAGCCGGCCAGCCCATTCGAAACCCCGCCGCATGCCCCGGGCCATGGCGGCGGCGAACGTGCCGAAACCGCCGCGGCGCTCGATCCGCGCTTCACCTTCGACAGCTTCGTGGTCGGCAAGCCGAACGAGTTCGCCTACGCCTGCGCCCGTCGAGTTGCCGAAAAGCCGGCCAGCACCGGCTTCAACCCCCTCTTCCTCTACGGCGGCGTCGGCCTGGGCAAGACCCACCTGATGCACGCCATGGCCTGGGAACTGACCCGCAACGGCGACGCCAGGCCAGGCGCGGCGCCGGTTTCGGTCGCCTACATGTCGGCCGAAAAATTCATGTACCGCTTCATCGCCGCCATCCGCAGCCAGGCAACCATGGAGTTCAAGGAACAACTGCGCAGCGTCGACGTGCTGATGATCGATGACCTGCAGTTCCTCATCGGCAAGGACGCGACCCAGGAGGAATTCTTCCACACCTTCAACGCCCTGGTGGACGCCGGCAAACAGATCGTGGTGTCGGCCGACAAGTCGCCCTCCGACCTGTCGGGGCTGGAGGAACGGGTGCGCACCCGGCTCGGCTGCGGCATGGTGGCCGACCTGCACGCCACCACCTTCGAATTGCGCGTCTCGATCCTGGGCGCCAAGGCCCAACGCGCCGGCGTGCCGGTGCCGGCCAAGGTGGTGGAATTCCTGGCCCACAAGATCACCAGCAACGTCCGCGAGCTGGAAGGCGCGCTGAACCGGCTGATCGCCCACGCCAACCTGTTCGGCCGCACGATCACGCTGGAAACCACCCAGGAAGTGCTGCACGACATCCTCAAGGCCCACGACCGCCGGGTGACCATCGAGGAGATCCAACGTAAGGTCTCCGAACACTGGAACATCCGGCTGACCGACATGTCCTCGCCCCGGCGGGCGCGCAACGTGGCCCGCCCGCGCCAGGTGGCAATGTACCTGGCCAAACAGCTCACCAGCCGCTCGCTGCCGGAAATCGGCCGCAAGTTCGGCACCCGCGACCACACCACCGTCATGCACGCCGTGCAGCGGGTGACCGAGCTGATGACCCTCGACGCCGGCTTCGCCGACGACGTCGAACTGCTGCGCCGCATGCTCGAATCCTGAGCGGCCGGGCCGCCGCAGTGGCGCTTTGCGGGCGGCGATGTGGTTGCTACACTGGGCCGATTCGCCGGCCAGCGACGCCCCCATCGGGGCGCCGCCGACCGGATGCCGCTTCCCGACGCGCCGGTCCAAGAGGATGACGCCATGAGGTTCAAGGCCGATCGTGCCACGCTGCTGAAAGCCCTGGCGCACGTTCAGAGCGTGGTGGAAAAACGCAACACGATCCCCATCCTGGCGAACGTGATGATCGCGGTGCGCGACGGCGGGCTGACCCTGACCGCGACCGACATGGAAATCGCCGTCGTCGAGGAGGTCGCCGCCACGTCCTCGCAGAATGGCGCCTGCACCGCGCCGGCCGCCACGCTTTACGAAATCGTCCGCAAACTGCCGGAAGGCGCCGAGATTGAACTCGAGCACGCCGGCGGCGACGCCCAGCTGGCGCTGCGCTCCGGCCGCTACGCCACCAGCCTGGTGGTGCTGCCGACCGACGACTTCCCCTCGATGACCGCCGGCACGCTGCCGCACAAATTCTCGCTCTCCGCCCTCGCCCTGCGCGGCCTGATCGACCGCACACGCTTCGCCATCTCCACCGAGGAAACCCGCTACTACCTCAACGGCATCTACCTGCATGCCGCCGAGAGCGAAGGCACCAAGGTGCTGCGCGCCGTCGCCACCGACGGCCACCGCCTCGCCCGCGTGGAAGAACCAATCCCCGAAGGCGCCGGCGCCATGCCCGGCGTCATCATCCCCCGCAAAACCGTCGCCGAATTGCGCAAACTGCTCGACGAGGTCAGCGGCGAGGTCGGCATTGCCCTGTCCGACACCCGCATCCAGTTCCAGGTCGACAGCATCACCCTGACCAGCAAACTGATCGACGGTACCTTCCCGGAATACGAACGCGTCATCCCGCGCGACAACGACAAGGTGCTGCGCGTCGGCAAGAAAGACTTCGCCGACGCGGTGGCGCGCGTCGCCGCCATTTCCTCCGAACGCTCCCGCCCGGTGAAACTGTCGCTCGCCCGCGACCTGCTGGTGCTGTCGGCCGCCAGCCCCGAACAAGGCACCGCCACCGAGGAACTCGACGCCGATCACGTCAAATACGAATCCGGCCCGCTGGAAATCGGCTTCCAGGCCCGCTACCTGAACGACATCACCGACCAGATCGCCGGCGACGTGGAATTCCGCTTCGCCGACGGCGCCGCCCCCACCGTGGTCCGCGACGCCTCCGACGCCAGCGCATTGTATGTCCTGATGCCGATGCGGGTGTAGAAAGGCCAGGGCTCCGCCCTGGACCCGCCAGGGGTCGGGCGACCCCTGGACCCGGCTTCACTTAGGGGGGTCTTGGCGAGAGGGG
>CAIMEK010000042.1 GCA_903839965.1 uncultured Acetobacteraceae bacterium
CCTGCGCGACCTGCAACGGCGCTGGCAAGGTGCGCGCGCAGCAAGGGTTCTTCCTGGTCGAGCGCACCTGCCCGACCTGCGGCGGCCAGGGCCGGGTGATCCGCAATCCCTGCCGCATCTGCCACGGCGCCGGCACCGTGCAGCGCGAGCGCACCCTGGCCGTGCAGGTGCCCGCCGGCGTCGAGGACGGCACCCGCATCCGCCTGCCCGGCGAAGGCGAGGCCGGCGGCCCCGGCGCGCCGCCGGGCGATCTGTATGTGCATGTCGGCATCCGGCCGCACCCGATCTTCCAGCGCGACGGCGCCAACATCTTCTGCCGCGTGCCGCTACGCATGACCCAGGCCGCGCTGGGCACGGAAGTGGAAGTGCCGGCGATCGACGCCAGCAAGGCGCGGGTGAAAATCCCGCCCGGCACGCAAACCGGCGATCAGTTCCGCCTGCGCGGCAAAGGGTTCTCGGTGCTCCGCTCGGCGGCGCGTGGGGACATGTACATCCAGGTGTCGGTGGAAACGCCGCAACACCTCACCCGGCGCCAGCGCGAGCTGCTGGAGGAATTCGACGGCGAGGCGAACGGCAAGGGCAGCCCCGAGTCGGAGGGATTCTTTGCCAAGGTGCGCGAGTTCTTTGATGGCGGGGGACGGTAGGAAGACAGGGATCTTTTTTGCAAAAAAGAACCAAAAACTTTTATTCGTTAAGGCAGCATTGGCCGCCAGCCTGCGGGGGCCAACTCGAATCCTTCGAAGCGGAACGCCGGCGAAACCGTGCAGGTAACCAGCGTCCAGGCGCCGCGGCTCCGCGCCGCCTGCCACGCACCCGCCGGCACCAGCCCCTGCAGCGCCTGCCCTTCATCCAATACCGGCCCGAGCACAACCGGCGTTGCGCCGCCTACCTCCAGCAGCAGCGGCGCGCCGGCCTGCCAGATCCACAACTCCGCCGCATCCACCCGATGCCAGTGGCTCGCCTCGCCCTCGGCCAGCAGGAACAGAATGGCGGTGCCGGCGCCGCGGCCGCCGTCGGCCGGCCGGTCGCGCCAGGTCTCGCGGTAATGCCCGCCCTCGGGATGCGGCGTCAGCCCAAGCGCCGCGACCACGACGCCCACCGGCGTCGTGGCATCGCGAAGATCGGCCATGCGGCTCAGGCGGCCCTGGGCGGCGCCGTGCGGGCCAGCGCCGGATGCTCGCTGGCGGCCACGAACCAAGCCGCCAGTTGCGGCCGGCCGATCCGCCAGTCGTCGGCCGGGAACCGCAGGTCGAGGTAGCCGAGCGCGCACACCACGCTGATGGTGCCGATGTCGAGCCCCTTCTGCGGCAGATCGCGTTCCAGTTCGTCGAGCGAACGATCCATCGCCGCCTGCTGCCGCGCGATCACCGCCAGCCGCGCCGCGTCCGGCGGCCGCCCGGCCTCGCCCCGGCGGATCAGCGCCGCCTCGAGAATGCCGTCCGCCAGCGCCTGCTGCTTCAGCGCCTTCCACCGCCCGCCGCCCGGCCGTGGGAACAGCGGCACGGCGCCGCCCAGGCTGTCCAGGTACTCGCAGATCACTGGGCTGTCGAACAACGCCATGCCGTCGTCGGTGATCAGGCAGGGGATCTTGGACAGCGGGTTGGCGGCCAGCAGGTCCGCCGGCGACTCGTGCGGGTTGCTGATGACCGTCTTGATCTGCTTGTCGAGGTCGTGGGCGATCGCGCAGGCCATGACCTTGCGCGCAAACGGACTGGTCGGGGAGTGGAACAGTTGCACGGGGTGACCCTCAGAATTTGTCCTTGCGGGCACGCAGGTCGGCAAAACCGGCGACCTCCGGGGCGCGCAGGAAAGGATTGGCGGCAAGCTCGTCGGCCAGGCGGCTGGGCACGGTCGGCCGGCCCTCGGCGCGCAACGCCCTGGCCCGTTCGGCATAGGCGCGCAACGCGGCGTTCTCCGGGTCGGCATGCAGCGCGAAACGGGCGTTGCTTTCGGTGTATTCGTGGCCGCAATACACCCCCGTCTCCGCCGGCAACGCGGCCAGCTAGCGCAGCGAGGCGAACATTTCCGCCGCGCTGCC
>CAIMEK010000043.1 GCA_903839965.1 uncultured Acetobacteraceae bacterium
CGAGCCGGCCCAGCAGGGTCGCCGGCGGCTCGCGGCCGAGCGCCTGGGTTTCGAACAGGCCGGTGGACACATCGAGCCAGGCCGCCCCGACGGCGTCGGCGACGGTGGCCAGCGCCAGCAGGATATTCGGCCGCCCCGGCTCCAGCAGCGCCTCCTCGGTCAGCGTGCCGGGGGTGATCAGCCGGATCACCTCGCGGCGCAGCGGCGCCTTGCCGGTGCGCGCCTTCGGGTCCTCCATCTGCTCGGCCACCGCCACGCGGAAGCCGCGGCGGATCAGCCGCGACAGGTAGGACTCCGCCGCGTGCACCGGCACCCCGCACATCGACACGGGCTGGCCGGCATGCTCGCCGCGATGGGTCAGCGCGATGTCGAGCGCCGCGGCGGCGGCCTCGGCGTCGGTGAAGAACAGTTCGTAGAAATCGCCCATGCGGAAGAAAATGAGGGCGTCGGGATACGCCTCCTTGGCGGCGAACCATTGCGCCATGGCGGGCGTGGCACCCTGGGCGGCAGGCGGTCCGGGCGGGCGGGCGGGAGCGGGCATGCCGCTGGTTTAGCCGCTCCCGGCGCGCGGCGCGAGGCGGTCGCATGGCGGCTCCGTTGCGCGCGCGTATCTGCGAAGCCCGTTTTGCCGCCGGCCGGCTTCCCCCCGGGCGGCGATCGAGCGATGATGCCGCCAGGAGCAACGCAACACATCAAGGAAACGACCATGGCCGACGGCAGCAAAGATTCGCGCACGGCGCACGTTTCGGCTGAAGAGGCGCTCGCTCTCCACTCTTCAGGCCGCAAGGGCAAACTGGAAATCCGGATCACCAAGCCGCTGACCACGGCGCGCGATCTTTCGCTGGCCTATACGCCGGGCGTGGCCGTGCCCTGCCTGCGCATTCGCGACAACCCCGAGCTGGCCTACGAGTACACCTCGAAGGGCAACATGGTGGCGGTGGTTTCCAACGGCACCGCCGTGCTGGGGCTGGGCAACCTCGGCGCCCTGGCCGGCAAGCCGGTGATGGAAGGCAAGATCGCGCTGTTCAAGCGCTTCGCCGACGTCGACGGCATCGACCTGTGCATCTCGACGGAGAACGTCGACGAGTTCGTCAACTGCGTGCGCTACCTGGCGCCCAGCTTCGGCGGCATCAACCTCGAGGACATCAAGGCGCCGGAATGCTTCGTCATCGAGCAGCGCCTGCGCGAGCTGATGGACATCCCGATCTTCCATGACGACCAGCACGGCACCGCCATCGTGGCCACCGCCGGGCTGCTCAACGCCTGCCTGCTGACCGGGCGCGAGCTCAGCGACGTCAAGCTGGTGATGAACGGCAGCGGCGCGGCCGGCATCGCCTGCGTGGAGCTGATGAAGGCGATGGGCCTGCGCGGCGAAAACGTCATCATGTGCGACACCAAGGGGGTCATCTACCAGGGCCGCACCGAGGGCATGAACCAGTGGAAGAGCGCGCACGCCTCCACCACCAAGGCACGCACGCTGACCGAGGCGCTGGAAGGGGCGCACGTGTTCTTCGGCCTGTCGGCCAAGGGCGCGCTGACCCAGGACATGGTCCGCCAGATGGCGCCGCGGCCGATCATCTTCGCCATGGCGAACCCCGATCCGGAAATCTCCCCGGAGGATGCGCGCGCCGTCAGCCCGGACGCCATCATCGCCACCGGGCGCAGCGACTATCCGAACCAGGTCAACAACGTGCTCGGCTTCCCGTACATCTTCCGCGGCGCGTTCGACGTGCGGGCGAGCACCATCAACGAGCCGATGAAGATCGCCGCCGCCCAGGCGCTGGCGCAACTGGCGCGCGAGGACGTGCCCGATGAGGTGAACGCGGCCCAGGCCGGCAGCCGCCTGCATTTCGGCCCCGAATACATCATCCCGAACGCCTTCGACCCGCGCCTGATCAGCCGCCTGCCGCTGGCGGTGGCACGCGCGGCGATGGATTCCGGCGTCGCCCGCCGGCCGATCGCCGACCTGGCCAAATACGCCCGCGAGCTGTCCGGCCGGCTCGACGCCACCGCGAGCGCGCTCGACGCCATCATGGAGAACGTCCGCGCCGAGCCGAAGCGGGTGGTGTTCGCCGAGGGCGAGGAAGAAAAAATGGTCCGCGCGGCGGTCGCGTTCCGCAACGCCGGCTACGGCACGCCGGTGCTGATCGGCCGCGAGGAGCGGGTGCGCGCCACCCTGCAAAGCCTCGGGCTCGGCGAGGTTGCCGGCATCGAGGTGCACAATGCGCGGCTGTCGAAGAACAACGCCAAGTACACCGACTTCCTCTACCAGCGCCTGCAGCGGAAGGGCCTCATCGAGCGCGACTGCCTGCGCCTGGTCAACCAGGACCGCAACGTGTTCGCCGCCCTGATGGTGGCCACCGGCGACGCCGACGCCATGGTGACCGGCCTGACGCGCCCGCCGTCGGTATGCC
This sequence comes from uncultured Acetobacteraceae bacterium, assembly GCA_903839965.1. Classification (GTDB taxonomy): domain Bacteria; phylum Pseudomonadota; class Alphaproteobacteria; order Acetobacterales; family Acetobacteraceae; genus Rhodovastum. Next base: position 2,415 of record CAIMEK010000043.1, read on the forward strand.
TGGACGACATTTCGCACGTCATCGACCCGGCGCCGGGCGGCGTCGCCTTCGGGCTGACGTTGATGC
>CAIMEK010000044.1 GCA_903839965.1 uncultured Acetobacteraceae bacterium
AACGGACTACCAGAGCCTCCAACTCGGCACGCGACAGACCAGACAGCTCGGCAGGCAGCGACATGCCCCGAGCGAATCGTACCCGCCCGCGTCGCAGGAAGCCCTAAAATCACCCGCCGCCCAGGGTTTTGCCCCGGTTACGTGCGTGCATCATAACATATTGAAATCGTGAAGAATTTTGGTATTCCATCTGGTTTGTCACACCCCGGACCGAAATCGCGCTCATTTGCTGCGATCCGGCACCGTGTCAGGTGGCCGGCGGCTGCTCCCGCCGCGTTGAACCCGGACCCGTTGAACCCGGACCCGTTGAACCCGGACCGGCAGGGGCGACGCGCCGGCCTCTCCGGCGGCGGCCAGGCGCCGGGGTGCCGTCATGCGCCAACTGCGCTCGATCAGGTCGGCCAGTTCCCGCCAGTCCGTGGAACGGTCGAGCCGGATCCCGATCCAGCCGTTGCGGCCGACATAGGGCGGCACGAAGAAGCGCTCCGGCGCCACCTCCACCAGCATGGCCTGCACGCCCGCCGGCGCCTTGCACCAGACCGCCTCGACCCGCTCGACGACATGCATGGCGAAGATGCGGTCGCGCACGCGGAACGTCGCGCAATCCCAGGTGCGGCGTTCTTCCGCCTCGGGCAGAGCGAGGCACAGGCCTCGCAGGCGTGCCAGCGCGGCCAAGTCTCAGCTTTCCAGTTCGCTGTCCCAGTACAGGAAGTCCCGCCAGCTCTGGTGCAGGTAGTTCGGCGGGAAGGCGCGGCCGTTCTCCTGCAGCTCCCAGGTCGAGGGCTGCCGGGGCGCGCCCCGCGGGTACATCTTCGATTCCCGCGGCAGCCGGCTGCCTTTGCGCAGGTTGCACGGCCCGCAGGCCGTCACGACGTTCTCCCATGTGGTGCGGCCGCCCCGGCAGCGCGGGATCACATGGTCGAAGGTCAGGTCCGGCGTGGGCTGGCGGCCGCCGCAATACTGGCAGGCGAAGGCGTCGCGCAGGAACACGTTGAACCGGGTGAAGGCGGGGCGGCGGGCGGCGGGAATGTAGTCCTTCAGGGCGATCACGCTGGGCAGCCGCATCGACAGGCTGGGCGAGTGAACCTCGACTTCGTATTCACTCAGCACGCTCACCCGATCGAGGAACACCGCCTTGACGGCGTCCTGCCAGGACCAGATCGAGAGCGGGAAATAGGACAACGGGCGGAAGTCCGCGTTCAGGACAAGCGCAGGAAAGTGTTGTCCGCCGTCGGGCAAAGCGGGATCCCCATCCGCGCGGTGCCCTAGACCTGGGGGGTAGCCGCCGATTTGTCCCGCCAGATATTGTGCACCGCGGTGCACCGCTTCAACTTATCGCATCGCCGCCCATAAGCCGCAAGCCGCCAGGGGCGCCTTTCGCGTCCCTGGCGCATGTGCCGGCACGCTGTCGGCCACTGGTAAACCCGGATGCCGAAGGCATCTGGGTTGGCGCGCGCGCAGGCGACGCGAAAGTCCGCGCGCCGGGTTGGCGTGGCGGCTGCGCGCCAAACAAAGCTAAAACCCGAATTCCTCCGAAATTCGGGTTTATATCGTCGGCGACATGGCCATCGTCACCCGCTTTGCCCCCAGCCCGACCGGCTATCTTCACCTCGGCCACGCCTTTTCGGCGCTGACGGCCTGGCGGCGCGCCCGCCAGGCCGGGGGCACATTCCTGCTGCGGCTGGAGGATATCGACCCGGCGCGCTGTCGCCCCGGCTTTTCCGCCGCGATCCTGCAGGACCTGGCGTGGCTGGGGCTCGACTGGGACGGCGAGGTGCGCGCGCAGTCGGCGCATCTGCCCGAGTACCGCGCGGTGCTGGACGGGCTCGCCGCGCGGGGCCTGGTGTATCCCTGCTTCTGCACGCGCACCGATATCGCCCGCGAGGTGGCCGCCTCGGCGACGGCGCCGCATGGGCCGGACGGCGCGGTGCTGTATCCGGGCACCTGCCGGCGCCTGCCGGAGGAGGCGCGGGCCGCGCGGCTGGCGGCGGGCGAGCCGCACGCGCTGCGGCTGGACATGGCGCGCGCCCTCGCGGCGGTGCCGGCGCGGCTGGACTACGAGGAGGAGGGCGAAGGCACGGTGGCCTGCGACCCGGCCCAATTCGGCGACGCCGTGCTTGCCCGCAAGGACGCGCCGGCCAGCTACCACCTGTGCGTGACGCATGACGACGCGCTGCAAGGGGTCACCCTGGTCACCCGCGGGGCCGATTTGCGCGCCGCGACCGGCCTGCATCGGCTGCTGCAGGCGCTGCTGGGCTGGCCCGCGCCGCGCTATGCCCATCATGCCCTGCTCACCGATGCCACCGGGCGGCGCCTGGCCAAGCGCGATTCGGCGGCGACGCTGCGGCAGATGCGCGCAGCCGGGATGGCGCCGGCCGCGCTGCGGGCCCGGCTGGACCCGGCCTTGGCGTAACGGCGGCACGCCCTGCGCGATCCGCCCCGTCGCCGGCCGCCTTGAATAAGCCATCCTTAACCGCGCGGTCGGCATGATCGCCGCTGGCTTGGGAATGGTGCTTGGCGATGCGAGGGAACCGGCGATCGGGGGACAAGGCGGCGGTCATCGTCATCAAGCGCGACGACGGGGACGAGGCTGGCCACCATGGCGGCGCCTGGAAGGTGGCGTACGCCGACTTCATGACCGCCATGATGGCGTTCTTCCTGCTGATGTGGCTGCTCAACGCGACCACGGAGGAGCAGAAGCGCGGCCTTGCCGACTACTTTTCGCCGTCGGCCTCGCTGGTGCATTCCAACTCCGGGGCCGGCCAATCGTTCGGCGGCCATACGCCGTTCGACAAGGGTGAGCTGGTTTCCGATCGCGGCGGCATGAATGTGGTGCCGACGTCCAGCATGGCGCCGCCCGACCCGGAAGAGGACGCGGGCGACTCCACCACCGCCACCATCAAGCCGAACACCCTGACCGCCTCCGGGGTGGAGCGTGGCACCGCCGCCGGCAACGCGGTCATCGCCGGCCCGCAAACCGGCGTCCGCGCACCCGGGGGCGGCGCGGCGCTGGCCGAGGCAGCGGCCCCGCAGGCGCCACCGTCCACCGCCGCGCTGGTGCGTGGCGAGCCGCAGCAACGCGGGCGGATGTCGTTCGAGCAGGCGGCCGACCAGATTCGCGAGGCGGTGCGCGCCGACCCCGCCCTGGCCGAGCTTGCCCGCCAGTTGGCCATCGACCTGACGCCGGATGGCCTGCGCATCCAGATCCTCGACGAGGACCGCCGGCCGATGTTCGCCTCGGGGTCGTCCGTGTTGCAGGAACGTGCCCGTGCGCTGCTGCAAAAGGTCGCCCCCGTGCTGGCGAAGTTGTCCGAGGGCATCGCCATTACCGGCCACACTGACGCCGCCCCCTATCACGGCGGCGAGAAAACCAACTGGGAACTTTCCACCGAGCGCGCGAATGCCACCCGTCGGTTGCTGGGCGAGGCTGGGCTGCAGGACACCCGGTTTCGCAGCGTGTCCGGAAATGCCGATCGGGACCCATTGCTGCCGGCCGACCCGCTTGCCGCCGCGAACCGGCGAATTGCCATCGTGGTGCTGCGGACCGCGCCGAAACCCTGAGCAGGCCCCATGCTCGTCATCGGTGGCTTCATCTTCCTGCTGGTGTGCGTGTTTGGCAGCTACATCCTGTCCGGCGGCAGCATCGAGCCGCTGGTCGAAGCGCTGCCGTTCGAAATGCTGACCATCGGCGGCGCCGCGATCGGCTCCTTCGTGATGGCCAACAGCATCCACAACGTGAAGCACACCATCGCCTGCTTGCTGAAAGCCCTGAAGGGCGCGGCCTACAAGAAGTCCGACTACATCGACCTGCTCAGCCTGCTGTTCTTCTTCGTCCGGCTGGCCAGCACCAAGGGCTCGATGGCGCTGGAGCCGCATATCGAGAAGCCGGTTGAAAGCGCCGCCTTCAAGAAGTTCCCCAAAATCCTGGCGAACCACCACGCCTGCCCGATGATCTGCGACTACCTGCGCATGGTCGGCATGAATGCCGACGACCCGCACCAGATCGAGGACGTCATGGGGCGCGAGCTGAAGAAAATGCTGAACGAGGAGCTGCATCCGGCGCATGCCATGCAGACCATCGCCGATGCGTTGCCGGCGCTGGGCATCGTCGCGGCCGTGCTGGGCGTGGTCAAGACAATGTCGCATATCGACCAGCCGCCGGCGGTGCTGGGGGCGATGATCGGCGGCGCGCTGGTGGGCACGTTCCTGGGCGTGTTGCTGTCCTACGGCCTGGCGGGGCCCTGCGCCAGCCGGATGAAGAGCACGGTCGAGGAGGAGAGCAAGTATTTCGAGGTGATCCGCGCCGTGCTGGTCGCCCACCTGCACGGCAATGCGCCGCAGGTGAGCGTGGAGACCGGCCGCAAGATGGCGCCCAACCAGCACATGCCGACCTTCTTCGAACTGGAAACCGCGGTGCAGGAGCTGCAGATCACCTGAACCGAAGCGCCGGCGTCACCCGGCGCCCGGCATCCGCCGCATCTCGGCCGGCAGCCGGCGGTACGGATAGGCGCGCAAATCGGCCAGATGCAGGCCGGGGGCGGCGCAGACGATGATCTGCGCCGCGATATCCTCCCACTCGGCGCGGAAATGCATGCTGCTTTTCAGCACCACGATGCCGCAGGTCGCCGGGTCGATGCCGGCATGTCGCAGCACCGCCGTATCGGCCGTCTGCAGGCGGCGCTCGGCCAACAACACGCGCACGCCCTCGTGCCGCAGCAAGGCGACGGCGCCGATGTCCCAGGTGTTGCCGCGATACATCGGACCGGCCGCGGTGATCCGCCCGTCGGCCAAACGTTCAACCGTGAACTCGGCCTCGACCGGTGCCTCGCCGCCCACGCCGCTATGGGCGCCCAGGCTGAACCGCGCCGTCGCGCCGACGCCGAGCGCGTGCGCCTGCAAGGCGGCCGCGGGATCGTACAGCAGCGCCACCAGGGCGTCCGGGGCTTCGGCGTCCATCAGGGCGCGCAGCAGCCCGACCGTGTCGCCGGTGCCGCCGGCGCCGGGATTGTCCTGGGTGTCGGCGATCACCACCGGCCAGCGCTTCGCCGCCAGCGCCTGGCGCACCGCCGCTTCCGGTCCCGGCAGTTCGGTGGCGAATTCCGGCTCGGCCTCCAGCATCAGCCGCGCCAACGCATCGGCGGCGCAATCGGGCGCGGTGCCGGTGACCATGACCGAAGGGCCGCAGAACGGCACGTCGCCGGACGGAAAGCCGAGCGCCATGTCGGCGCTGGCCACGCCCGGGCCGGCTTCGAAGGCGGCGCAGGAATCGTAGAACCGCGCCGCCGGCCCGCTGCGCGTCGATTGCGCGTGCAGCGGGATCAGATAGGGCAGCCGGCGATGGGCGATGCGCAGCAGCTCGCCGTTCATGCGACGGTGCAGCAGCGCCGCGGCGCGTGCGCCGGTATCCGCCATGTCCAGATGCGGATAGGTGCGGAAGGCCGCCGCCGCGTCCAACAGCGCCAGCCGCGGCGAGGAAAGATTGGCGTGCAGGTCGAAGCTGGCGACGATGGGCATGTCCGGCCCGACGACGGCGCGAATACGGCGCAGCAGTTCCGTCTCCGGATCCTCGAGATGCGCGGCCACCATGGCGCCGTGCAGGTCGAGACAGATGCCGTGCAGCCGCGGCACGGCGGCGATGCCATCGACGATTTTCCCGGCGATGGTCTCGAACGCCTCCTCGGTGACCAGGCCGCACGGCACGGCGCTGGCCCAGGCGATCGGCACCACGGCGTGGCCGAGCGCGTGCAGCGTGTGGATGGCGCCCGCCACCGGCACGTTGAGGCCGTGGAAGCGGGTGAGGATGTTGGTGCCCAGCGTCAGGCCGGGCAGGGTCGCCGGGCGGGTGAACGCGGCCAGGTCGGCCGCAAGGGGCGAGAACGTGTTGGTCTCGTGCATGAAGCCGGCGACGGCGACCACGGTCATGCGATCTGTCCTTCGGTCCGCCCGCGCGCCACCGGCGAGGGCGGACCTTCACATGCTCCGCGGCCGCCAGCAACGCCCCGGCCATCCTTCGCTTTCGAGTCAGGCAATTGTCATCCTCCGGCCGCGACCGTAACCTTTGTCCGCGAGCAGGCCAAGCCGCGGCGTCCGGTATCACGCGGGTCGCTTCGGCGAGTTCCGCCAGGGAGGCCAGGCAAATACATTCCCTGTATATCCGGGTCGTGTGGCAATACTCTGCGCTGCGTTGCGGCGACGCAGCAAATCGGGTTTTCGGACCGGCCCATAGGTCGCGCTTATCGGTGGCCCCGAACTTCCGATTGGCGCGCGATCCTCGAGGTGGCTTGCATGAGCCTCATCGCAAGGGAGAGGAATTCCGGATGTACCGTCGCAACACCTGCAAGGAGCGCCTGAAGGCCGGTCGCAAGGTGCTGGGCTGCTGGACCGCGCTGGGCTGCGCGCCGGTGGTCGAATTGCTGGGATTCACCGGTTTCGACTACCTGTTGCTCGACCAGGAGCACGGGCTGGGCGACCTCGGCTCGCTCGCCGTCCAGTTGCAGGCCATGTCGGCCACCCCGGCAACCTCGGTCGTGCGGGTGCAATGGAACGACCAGGTAGTGCTCAAGCGCGTGCTCGACGCCGGGGTGGAGGGCGTGATGATCCCCCTGGTGGAAACCGCCGAGGAAGCGCGGGCAGCGGTCGCCTCCTGCCGCTATCCGCCGAACGGCCGCCGCGGCGCCGCCGCCTCCAGCGCGCGCGCCTCCAACTACGGCATGGCCGCCGACTACGTCGCCACCTGCGCGGACAACCTGCTGGTGGTGCTGCAGATCGAGTCGGAAAAAGGCGTGCAGAACATCGAGGAGATCCTCAAGGTCGAAGGCATCGACGTGATGTTCATCGGCCCGCACGACCTGTCCGGCACCGTGGGCCAGCTCGGCAACCTGAAGCATCCCGAGGTCGCCGCGCTGATCGAGCGCGCCGAGCGCGCCATCCTGGCCAGCGCCATCCCGATGGGCACGGTGCCGCATCCCGGCAGCACCGCGCTGCAGATGTTCGAGCGCGGCTACAGCTTCGTCAACGCCGGCAGCGACGTCAGCCGGCTGCGCGATTCCTCGCTGGCCGATGTGCGGGCGTTCCGCGCGGCCTACGGGGCATGACCAAGTTCCGCCTCGCGGAAATGACGTTCCGCGAGTTTGCCGCCCGCATCCCGGAAAACCCCGTCCTCCTGCTGCCGCTCGGCTCGCAGGAGGAGCAGGGGCCGACCGCGCCGATGGGCGATTTCATGCTCACCGATGCGCTGGCCTTGCAGGTGGCCGAGCGTGTCGGCGCCATCGCTGCGCCCACGCTGCCGTTCGGGTACGGCGACTATTTCCGCCCCGTGCCGGGCGGCATCCAGCTCCGGGCGGAAACCTTCTGCGCGGTGCTGCGCGATTTCGCCGACAACTTCCTCGACCACGGCCTGACCCGGCTGGTCATCCTCAATGGCCATTCCGGCAACGCCCCCATGATCGACCGGGTGACGCGCGGCATCCGCATGCAGCGCGGCGTGGTGGTGCCCTCCATCAATCTCTGGCGCCTGCACACGCCGCAGGTCTGGACCGAAGCCTATGGCCTGCCGGCCGGCAAGGGTTTCGGTCATGGCTCCGAGCCGCTGGGTTCGGTCTACACGCATCTTTTCCCCGAGTTGATGCGGCCCGACCTGCGCGAAGCCCCCGGCAACGGCAAGACCTTCATGGGCTTCGAAACGTCCGGTATGGGAGCAGTGAAGTTTCGCGGCATCGAGATCGCCATGCCGCTGGACGTGACCGACATCACCAGCAACGGCATCGCCGGCGGCGATCCTACGCTGGCCTCGCCGGAAGCCGGCCGCCACCTTGCCGAGCACATCGTTTCCACCGCCGCCGAATTCATCCGGGCCTTCCGCGACGCGGAGATGCCCCCACCCTCACGACCCCTTCGGGAGAAGATCTGATGTTCATCCGCCATGATCCGCCGCCCGCCATCGACGCCGCGCTGCTCGATCTGCTGCGTCGCGCCGAGCCCGCCACCATCGGCCATTTCCGCCACACCGGCTTCATGGACCCCGGCGTGCGCGCGCTGCTCTCCGGCCACCGCATCGCCGGCACGGCGGTCACGGTGCGCTGCCCGGGTCCCGACACCACCATGGTGCATTACGCCCTCGGCAAGGTCCGGCGCGGCGACGTGCTGATCATCGACCGCGTCGGCGACACCAGGCACGCGGCCTGCGGCGGCGGCGTCGCCTTCGCCGCCCGCGAGGCCGGTTGCGTCGGCATCATCATCGATGGCCCGGCGACCGATATCGACGAATTGCGCGAATACGGCGTGCCGGTGTGGGCGCGCGGACTCTCCACCGTCACGGGCAAGCGGCTGTTCCTGCATGGCGAGTTCTGCACCGACATCTCCTGCGGGGGTGTGGCGGTGTCGCCGGGCGACGCGGTGCTGGCGGACGAGAACGGCGTGCTGGTGCTGAAGCCGGGCGAAATCACCGCCGCCGCCGAGCGCGCCATCGGCATGCAGGCCGCCGAGAAGAAAACGCTGGCGCGCATCAGGGCCGGCGAGCGCATGCCCGACATCAACGGCACCAACGCCCGCATCGAAGAGATCATCGCGGCCCAGGGCTGAGCAGGGGAGAGGAAGGCTACCATGCATATCACGCGACGAGGGCTGTTGGCGGGAGCGGTGGCGCTGGGAGCGTGGCCGGCCCGGGCGACCGTGCAGGGCGATACGCTGGTGATCGCCCAGACCGGCGACATCGTCTCCCTCGATCCCGCCTTCCGCACCGACACGCCGACCGGCATCGTGCAGCGCCACCTCTACGACGGCGTGCTGCGCCGCATGCCGGACATGACCGTCGGTCCGGGGGTGGCGAAGTCGTGGCGGCGAGTCGATGCGGTCACCTGGCAATTGCAACTCGAGGAGGGACGCAAATTCAGCAACGGCGAGCCGGTCGATGGCGAGTCCGTGCGTTTCACGCTGGCGCGGCTGAACGCGCCGGAAACCCGCTCGCCGCTCAAGGACCTGTTCGAGACGCTGACCAAGGTGACGGTCGACGGCCCCACGGTGACCATCACCACCGAAGGGCCGGATGCGCTGTTCGAGGCGCGCATGACCAACCTGCAGTTGGTGCCGCCGAAATACGCGGCCACGGCGGGCACGCATTTCGGCGAGGCACCGATCGGCTCCGGCCCCTATGTGCTGGAGCACTGGCGTCGCAACGAAGAAGTGGCGATGCTCGCCAACCCGACCTATGGCGGCACGCCGCCGCGCTTCCGCCGGCTGGTGGTGCGCGCGGTGCCGGAGGAGATCGCCCGCATCGCCGCGGTGCGCACCGGGGCGGCGCACCTGGTGACCTCGATTTCGCCAAACCAGGCCGACAGCCTGCAACGCGCCGCGCAGGTGCAGGTGCTGACCGCCGACAGCAACCGCACCATGGTGGTGCAATTCAACAAGGAGGTGGCTCCCGGCGACGACCCGCGGTTCCGTCGCGCCGTGGGGTTCGCGGTAAATCGCGACGACCTGATCCGCGGCCTGATGAAGGGCTACGCATCGCCGATCACCACCATCTACGGCTCGGCCATCCAGGGCGTGCCCAAGGATGTGCGCGGCGATTTCCCGTACGATCCGGACACGGCGCGGCAGATCTTCCGCGAGCTCGGTCTGGAGGGCAAGGAAGTGGAGCTGGCCGGCGCCGTCGGGCGCTATCCGCTCGACCGCGAATGCGCGCTCGCCATCGGGGGCCAACTGCGTAAGGTGGGGCTGAACGTGAAGGTGCGCACCTACGAGTACGGCACCTTCGCGGAGGACATCAAGAAGAACAAGGTGGCGCCCATCTTCATCCAGCCGCACGGCAATGTCTGGCTCGATCCGCTGCCGCAGATCATCGCTTTCCTCTACAGCCGCGGCCACTGGTCGGGCTGGCGCGACCCGGTGCTCGACGGCATGATCGACCGCGCCAACCGCGCCGACGGCGAGGAGCGGGTGGGGCTGGTGGGCGACCTGATCCGCAAGCTGCACGACGATGCCATCGCCATCCCGCTCTACGCCAACCGCATCATCTACGCCGCCGTGCCCGGGTTGCAGTGGAAGCCGCGGACCGACGACCTGATCGTGGCCGAGGAGATTTCGTGACCTCGGCGGAATCCCGCGTACTGACGCAAATCGAAGCGCGGCGCGAGGCGTCGTTGTCGGAGATCCGCGCCGCCATCCGCCAGCCCAGCGTCAGCCGTACCGGCGAAGGGCTGGCGGCGATGGCCGACAAGCTGCAGGCGGCGTTGCAGCAACTCGGCGCGCGCGCCTGGCAGTCGCCGGGCGCGGTCGCGCCGATCGTGGAAGGCGCGCTGACCGGTGCGGCCCACCTTCCCACGCTGCTGGTCTACGATCTTTACGACGTGCAGCCCGCCGCCGGCCAACCGGGCTGGTCGGTGCCGCCGTTCGAGGCGGCCCTCGTCACCGACCCCGCCGGACGAAACCGCCTGGTGGGTCGCGGCGCCTTCAATTCCAAAGGCCCGCTGTTCGGCGTGCTCGCCACGCTCAACGCCTTCGCCGAGGCGGGCGTGGCGCTGCCCTGCAACCTGCGTTTCCTCATCGAGGGCGAGGAGGAAATCGGCAGCCCCGGACTGGCGCCGCACATCGTCCGCCATCGCGAGGAACTGGCCACCTGCGATGCCGCCTTCATCCCCTATTTCGGCACCGACGCCGCCGGCGCCACCATCCTGCGTCTCGGCTTCAAGGGGCTCGTGCTGCTGGAGTTCCGCGTCACCGGCGGCGACTGGGGCGGCCCGGCGCGCGGCGACGTGCACGCGCTGCACGGCGCGCAGGTGGACAGCCCGGCCTGGCGCCTGGTGCACGCGCTCGCCAGCCTCACCGATGCCTCCGGCCGCCTCGCCGTCGACGGCCTGGACGCGCTGGTGCCGCCGCCCGACGCGGACGATCTTGCCCTCATCGAAGCGGTGGCCTCGCGCCACGACCTCGACGCCTATGCGCGCGGCATCGGGGTTGCGCGCCTCAAGCCGCTCGGCGACGCGGCGGCGCATCTCGGCGACCTGATGTTCAGTTGCACGCTGAACATCGATGCCCTGCAGGCCGGCCGCATCGAGGAAGGCGACGCCGCGGCCACCCTCATCCCGCGCACCGCCCGCGCATTGGCCGACCTGCGCGTGGTCCCTGGCGTCGCGCCCGAGGCGGCGGTGGCGCTGATCCGCGCCCATCTCAGCCGGCGCGGATTCGCCGAAGTGGAGGTGCTGGTGCGCTCCGCCTATCCCGCCTCCCGCGCGCGTTCCGCCGATGCGGTGGTGCGCGCGCTGGTGGCGGCCTGCGCGGCCGAAGCCCCCGATCTGCGTGTGTTCCCCATCCATGCCGGCGCGGCGCCGATGCATGTTTTCCCCGACCTCCTCGGCATTCCCTACGCTTTCGGCGGCGTCGGCCATGGCGGCCTGGCGCATGCGCCGGACGAATACATCCTGGTGGACGACATCACGATATTCATGCGCTCGATGGCGCGTTTCCTGTTCCGGTTTGGCGAGTTCGCGGCGTGCTCACCTACCTGATCCGGCGTTCGCTGCTGGTCTGCGTCACCGTCTGGGGCGTCATGACCATCCTGTTCGGCCTGCAGCAGATGGCCGGCGACCCCACGCTGCAACTGCTGCCGTCGGACGCCACCGAGGCGGCGCGCGAGTTGCTCGCGCACCAGCTCGGCATCGACCGTCCGCTGCCCGAGCAGTACCTGGTGTTCCTCTGGCACACCGCTTCCGGCAATCTCGGCCTGTCCTGGAAGTTCCAGGTGCCGGCCATGCGCGTCGTGCTGGAGGCCTTGCCCGCGACCATGCTGCTGGCCGGCGCTTCGCTCGGGCTCGGGCTGCTGGTGGCGGTGCCGCTCGGCATCCTCGCCGCGCTCTACCGCAATTCGTGGATCGACACGCTGTCGAGCTTCCTGGCGGTGGTGGGCCAATCGATGCCGGTGTTCTGGTCCGGCCTGCTGCTGATCCTGCTGTTTTCCGCCACCCTGCGCTGGCTGCCCTCGATGGGCGCCGAGGGACCGTCGGCCCTGGTGCTGCCGGCGGCGACGCTGGGGCTGAACACCATGGCGCGCATCGAGCGCATCACGCGGGCTTCCATGCTGGACGTGCTGGGCCAGGATTACATCCGCACGGTGCGGGCGAAAGGTCTTGGGGAGCGCGCCGTGCTGTTCCGCCACGGCTTGCGCAATGCCGCCGTGCCGATCGTTTCGATGGTCGGCCTGCAACTCGGCGCCCTGCTGGGCGGCGCGGTGCTGATCGAGACGGTGTTCGCCTGGCCCGGCGTCGGGCGGCTGGCGGTCAACGCCGTCTATGCGCGCGACTTTCCGGTGGTGCACGCGGCGGCGCTGATGGTGACGCTGACCTTCTGCGTAGTGAACATGTCCGTCGATGTGCTCTGTGCCACGCTTAATCCGCAGATCCGGCTGGACTGACATGCGGAGGGTTCCCACCAAGGCGCTCGTTGGGTTTTCCGTTCTCGCGCTGGTGGTCGCCTGCGCCGCGCTGGCGCCGTGGATCGCGCCGTTCGACCCCAACGACCAGGACATCCTCAACAGCCTCGCGCCGCCGCTCGCGATGGGCGATGGCGGCATGCACCTGCTCGGCACCGACCGGCTCGGCCAGGACATCCTGTCGCGCATCATCTACGGTTCGCGGGTGTCGCTGTTCGTGGCGTTCGGCGCGGCCGGCGCCTCCGCGCTGATCGGCGTGCCGCTGGGCCTGGCCGCAGGATTCTTCGGGAGGGTCGTCGAGTCAGTCGTGCTGGTGCTGGCCGACATGATTTTGTCAATTCCGTTCATCCTGCTGGCGCTGGTGGTGATGAGCGTGCTCGGCGCCAGCCTGCCGCATCTGGTGCTCGCCTTCGCCTCGGTGCGCTGGGCGCAGTTCGCCCGGGTGAGTTATGCCCTCTCGCTGGAATTGCGTGAGCGCGATTATGTACTTGCCTGCCGGGCGGGCGGCGTCGGGCTGCTGCGCACGCTGGTGGTGCACGTGCTGCCGAACATGCTGAGCCCGATCATCGTCATCGCCACGCTGGAACTCGCCTTCGCGATCCTGATGGAATCCGGCCTGTCCTTCCTCGGTCTCGGCGCGCCGCCGGAAACGCCCTCCTGGGGCGGCATGCTGCAGGAGGGGCGCGACGAACTCGACACGGCCTGGTGGCTCGCCGCCGCGCCGGGCTTCGCCATCATGATCACCGTGATCGGCTGGAACTTTCTCGGCGACTGGATTCGCGACAGCACGGACCCGCGCCTGCAGGGCGTGCTGCGGTGAGCGCGCCGGTGCTGGCGATCGCCGGGCTGGGCGTGGAGATCGCGCGCCAGGAAGCCGCGCCGATCGCCATTACCCGCGATGTCGACCTCGAGCTGCATGCCGGCCGCACGCTGGCGCTGGTGGGCGAAAGCGGCTGCGGCAAGTCGATCACCGCGCTCGCGGTGATGAACCTGCTGGTGGCGCCGCTGCGCGTTGCCGCCGGCAGCATCGACCTGAAGGAACAGAACATCGCCGCGCTGCCGCCGGGCAGCGCCGCCCTGCGCGCCATCCGCGGCCGGCGCATCGGCATGATCTTCCAGGACCCGATGACGGCGCTCGATCCGGTCTATCCAGTAGGCGAGCAGATCGCCGAAGGCCTGCGCCTGCACCTGAACCTTTCCCGCCGCGCGGCGCTGGCGCGGGCGGTGGAATTGCTGCACCTCGTCGGCATCCCCGACGCGGCGGAGCGCGCCCGCACCTATCCGTTCCAGCTCTCCGGCGGCATGCGCCAGCGCGTCATGATCGCCATCGCCATCGCCTGCGAGCCGGAAGTGCTGATCGCCGACGAGCCCACCACGGCGCTGGACGTCACCGTGCAGGCGCAGATCCTCGACCTGCTGCGCGACCTGTCGACGCGCATGGGCATGGCGACCCTGCTGATCACCCACGACCTCGGCGTGGTGGCGGAGAATGCCGACGAGGTGGCGGTAATGTATCGCGGCCGGGTGGTGGAGCAGGCGCGCGTCGACGCTTTGTTCGCCGCGCCCGCGCATCCCTACACGCGCGGCCTGCTCGCCTCGCTGCCGCCGGTGGCGGGCAAGCGCGAGCGGCTGCAGCCCATCCCCGGCCAGGTGCCGCCGGCCGGCGCCGATGACCAGGGCTGCGGCTTCTCCGATCGCTGTGCCTTCGCCATGCCGGTCTGCCGCGCCGGCGTTCCCAGCCTTCTGGCGGTCGGCGAGGGCCACCGCGTCGCCTGCCGGCTGCACGATACCAACGCATGACCCCGCATCTGCGCCTGACCGAGCTTTACGTGCACTACCCCATCCGCAAGGGCGTGCTGCGGCGCCAGGTGGGCGCGGTGCGCGCCGTGGATGGCGTCACCCTCAGCGTGGCCCGCGGCGAAACGTTTGGCCTCGTCGGCGAAAGCGGCTGCGGCAAGAGCACCCTGGCCCGCGCCGCGCTCCGCCTGCAGGACCCCACCGGCGGGCGCGTGGAGTTTGCCGCCGGGGAGCGGCTCGACGACATCACGCAACTCTCCCCAGCGGCATTGCGGCCGCTGCGGCGGCGCATGCAGATCGTCTTCCAGGACCCGTTCTCCTCGCTCAACCCGCGGCTGCGCATCGGCACCACCCTGGCCGAGAACCTGCGCGCGCTGGAGGGGCTCACCGGCGCCCCCGCGCGGGAACGGGTCGCGGCGGTGCTGCGCTCCGTCGGGCTGCCCGCGGAGATCGCGTCGCGTTTCCCGCACGAGTTCAGCGGCGGCCAGCGCCAGCGCATCGCCATCGCCCGCGCGCTGGTCACGCATCCCGGCTTCGTGGTGCTGGACGAGCCGGTGTCCGCGCTCGACGTGTCGATCCGCGCGCAGATCCTCAACCTGCTCGTCGACATGCAGCGCGAGCGCGGCCTGACCTACCTGTTCGTGTCGCACGACCTTTCGGTGGTGCGCTACATCTGCGACCGGCTGGCGGTGATGTATTTGGGCCGCATCGTCGAACAGGGCGAGGTGGAGACGGTATTCGCCGCGCCGTCGCATCCCTACACGCGGCTGCTGCTGGCGGCGGTGCCGGTGCCGGTGCCGCGGGCCGCGCGCGACCGCGCCAGGCTGCACGGCGATCCGCCAAGCCCTTCGGCCCTCCTGCAGGGCTGTGCCTTCCGCAGCCGCTGCCCCGTGGCCGGCGAGCTTTGCGCCCGCGAGCAGCCGGCGTTGCGCCCGCGCGCGGACGGGCGGATGGTGGCGTGTCATTACGCGCAGGATTGAACGCGACAAGGGGAGCAGCGAGATGGGCAGCATCGGACGGCGCGGCGTGTTGGCGGGTGCGGCGGGAGCGGCCCTGGCCGGCGGCGCACGGGCGCAGGCGCGGCCGGAGACGCTGGTGATCGCCCAGACCGGCGACATCGCCACCCTCGACCCGGCCTTCGCCATCGACATCGTCACCCGCAACGTGTTGAGCCACATCTACGACACCGTGCTGTGGCGCCGCGCCGATGGCAGCATCGGCCCGAATCTCGCCGCCGCCGTGGACAATCTCGGCCCGACCGAGTGGCGGGTCACGTTGGCCGCCGGGCGCAAATTCACCAACGGCGAGCCGGTGGACGCCGAGGCGGTGCGCTTCTCCATCGCCCGTTTCAGCGACGACAAGCTCAAGTCGCCCAACCGCACGCTCTACGAACCGCTGGCCGGGGTGAAGGTGGAAAACCCCACGTCGCTGCTGATCGCCACCAAGGCGCCGGATGCGTTGCTCACCGCCCGGCTGTCGCAGTTGATGGTGGTGCCGCCCCTGCACGCGGCGAAGGCGAACCTGGCCGAAGCGCCGGTCGGCTCGGGTCCGTACGTGCTGGACCAGTGGCGGCGCAACGACGCGGTGACGCTGAACGCCAATGCGGGCTGGTGGGGGCCGTCGCTGGCCTTCCGCCGCGTCGCCTTCCGCGCCGTTCCCGAGGAAATCGCCCGCATCTCCGCGGTGAAGACCGGCGAGGCGCACCTGGTCACCGGCATTTCGCCGAACCAGGCCGACGCCATCGCCCGCGGCGGCGAAGCGCAGGTGCTGAAATCGGTGAGCACGCGGGTGATGGTGGTGCAGTTCAACACCGCCATGCCGCCGGCCGACGATGTGCGCTTCCGCCGCGCGGTGGCCTTGGCGGTCAACCGCGACGAGATCGTGCGCGGCCTGATGAAGGGCTACGCGACGGAAACCCGCAGCATCTTCGCCGACTCCGTGCAGGGCGTGCCGAAGGACGTGGTGGGCGCCTTCCAGCCGAACCCCGACGAAGCGCGCCGGCTGATCCGCGAACTCGGGCTGGAAGGCCACGAGGTGGAGGTTTCCGGCGGATCGGGGCATTTCCCGCTCGACCGCGAAATCGCCCTGGCCGTCGGCGCGCAACTGCGCCGGGTGGGGCTGGCCGTGCGCGTGCGGCCGATGGAATACGGCACCTTCCTGGCGGACGTGAAAAAGCGTGCCGTGGCGCCGGTGTTCATCCAGCCGCATGGCAATGTGTGGCTCGACCCGATGCCGCAGGTGATCGCCTTCTTCGCCTCCGACGGCTACATCTCGGGCTGGCGCGACCCGGCGCTCGATGCGCTGATCGCCCGCGCCGGCGCCACGCTGGGCGCCGAGCGCGAGGCGGTGGTCGGCGCCATCGCGGCGAAGCTCTACAACGACGTGGCCGCGGTGCCGCTGTTCGCCTACCAGTTCATCTACGCCGCCGCGCCCTGGCTGAAATGGCAGCCGCGCGCGGATGACGTCATCGTGGCGCGCGACATCGCATAAGCAGGCCAGGGGCTTTGCCCCATAAGCGCGAATCTACGACGGGCCGATTGGCCAAGCATCCCGCGAGCCAGCATTTTCTGCGCGTCCAACAGGTTTCCAAATCCAGCAGCCGCAGGCTTGGGATATGGAAAGTT
>CAIMEK010000045.1 GCA_903839965.1 uncultured Acetobacteraceae bacterium
CCGGAGTGCAATCCGGACGAATACCTGAACAACCACGTGAAGCAGGGAATGGGCCGGCGCAGCACTCCACTGGATACGGCGACGATGAAGGGCGGACTGCGGTCACACATGCAGGGGCTGCAACGTCAGCCAGACCAGGTGCGCACGTTCTTCCAGGCGCCAGACGTCCGGTCTGCGCTTGGGTAGCGCCAGTTCCTGCCGCGCGGTCTCGACAACGTCCGCCGCCAATGGACCCGCGTGACCATGGCGTGGAACATCAAGCGGGTGGTCGTGCGGGCGGGCGCGATCGGCGCCGGATCGGGCCCTGTTCGTGTCGATTGGAGGGCCTGGCGGCCGCCACGACCCGATCGAGCTGACCAAAATCGCCGCCCGCACGGACTTGACCTCCCAACACCCACGCCAGTAGACGCCAATCGCCTCTCTCGCGACCTATGCCGACCGCATGATCCAACACTCCACTCCGACTGCCGGCCAGGCGAAGCGATCCTGCTCACAAAAAATTCTCTGGATTCCCGGCGGAGGCCGACCCAAGTCATGGGCGACTTCGAATCGTCCACGTCACATACTTGTTACAGAAGGATGATACATCACAATCGAAACAGCAAGCATCACCACTCTTGCGAATGGCAGATCTCTGATAGTCTTATCCTGAGCTTGGCCGACGCTGCATAAAACCGAAGGTTGAGATCGATGATGAGCCTTGTTGACTGGGACGACCTTCGTTTTTTCCTCGCAATCGCCCGTTCCGGCAGTTTCTCCGTCGCTGCTCGCGCCCTGCGCGTGACTCAGTCCACCGTCGGCCGCCGCCTGGCCTCGCTGGAAGCCGCCATCGGCGCCCGCCTGCTCTATCGCACCAACGAGGGCTACGTTCCGACCACCGCCGGCGAGGCCATCCTGTCGCACGTGGAACGCGTCGAGAGCGAAACCCTGGCCCTGGTGCGTGCGGTGCAGGGCTACGACAGCCGCCTGGAAGGCAATGTCCGCGTGGCGGCGCCCGACTTCATCGCCAGCCGGTTGCTGGTGACGGCCTTCTCCGCGCTCAGCCTGCGCCACCCGAAGATCTCCATCGACCTGATCGACCCCCACCACACGCCCGGCTTCTCGGCGAAGGATTGCGACGTCTCGATCCGGCCGGGGCGCTTCGAGCAGCCCGATCTGATCGTGCGCTCGCTGGGCCAGCTGAGCTTCGGCCTGTATGCCAGCCAGGACTACGTCGACCAGCAAGGCGAACCCAACTTCGCCACCGCCTGCGATGGCCATCGCCTGATCCTCGGCCGCGATGCCATGGCCAGCCCGGTGGACCCGGTCTGGCTGCACGACATGACCGGCCGCGCCACCGTGGCGCTGAAGGCGACGAGCTTCGAAACCCTGCTGGGCGCGGTGGCCAGTGGCTATGGCATTGGCGCCCTGCCCCGCTTCGTCGCCGAAAGCCCGACCTGCCCGAAGCTGGTGCGCCTGCGCGGCTGCACGCTGGTACCGCAGGTGGAACTCTGGCTCGGCGTGCACCGCGAAACCCGCGGCTCGGCACGGGTGCGCCAGGTGATCGACGCCGTCGCCCGCGCGATCGCCGCGCGGGAGCGCCTGCTCAATCCGCCCGAACTGGAGCTGGTGCCCTCGGTAGCCGAGGCGCCGCCCGCGGCGTTGTTCCGCCAGTCCGCCTGATCGCGGCGATCCCGGTGCGCGGCGTCCGGCCCGCACCGGCCTATTTCCCCGGGACCGATGAATTCTCCAGTCGCCGCGGCGGTGCCGGCAGGCGCAGCCGCGGCGGCACCGGCAGGGCATGGCGCCGCGGCGCCGCCAGGGCGGGACGCTTCGGCTCCTCGGCCTGCGGCACCGCGGCCGGCACGGGCTCGGGCATGCGTCCCCAGGCCACCGCCACCAGGAACTGCGCCAGCACCGACATCACCGAGACGAAGAAGTAGTTCTCCACGTTGAAGATGCACACCAGGTAGAGCGCCAGCCAGCCCTCGACGCGATACGGCGTGCGCCGCAGCGCCGACCACGCCACGCGCAACAGGCCGGCCAGCACCAGCAGCATCAGCGGCAGCCCGCCCATCATGGCCAGTTGCAGCAGCGCGTTGTGGGTGGCGGTGAAGCCGGTTTCGCGGTCCAGCAGACCGATATAGGTCGAGCCGACGCCGAACGGATACTCCAGCGCGATGCCGAACGACTGGCTGATGGTCATGAAACGGTCGGAAAAGTTGTCGGCCAGACCGGCATCCGCCAGGCGCTCGAAAGCAGCCCCGTCGCCGCCGAAGCCGGGCAGCACGTCCAGCATCGCCGCGATGCCGGCAACGGCGCCGCCGACGGCGGCCAGCACCAGCAGCCCGGGCGAATTGCGCGCCGCCCACCAGGCCAGCATCAGCACCACCACCACCGCCTGCGAGCGCGACTTGGTGATCCAGAACACCGCGCCCGCCAGCGCCACCACCACCAGCAGCGACAGCACGGGAATGCGCCGCTCCTCCACCAGCCCGATCACGATGGGCGCGGCCACCAGCACCACGCCCGCCGCCTCGTTGGGGTGGGAGTACATGCCGGAGGCGCGATAGACGCCGTCGATGAACACCAGGTCCTGCAGCCCCAGCGTCGGCATCTGCACCGTCAGGTCGAAGGTCTGCCAGTCCCGCACCACGGTCTCGAAGCCGCACAACGCGCCGGCGATCACACCCAGGAACAGCGCGGTGCGCGTGCGCGGCGCACCGGACAGGCGAAACATCGTGTAGGCGGCGAATGCGCCGAGCAGCCAGCGCCCGAGCACCACCTGCACCTTCGGATCGGCGGTGCCCATGCCGGACCCCAAGGCCTCCGCCGCCACCCACTCCGTCGACACCAGCAGCACCAGGCCGAGCACCAGCGCAGCGCGCCCGAGGCGCACCCCGGCCAGCACGCTCCAGACGAACATCCCCAGGCCAAGCACCGACACCAGGTCGGTAGTACGTATGTTGGCGCCGACCGGCAGCGCCGCGTCGAACGCCAGCAGCAGGCCGAACAGGAACGCGCCGAGTGCGCGCATCAGGAGGTGCCGCTTCCGTCGGCGCCGGACATCGCCGCGTCCGTCAGCATTTCCCCCGCCGCCGCGTTGCTGCCCGCCGACGCCACGCGCGCCCCGCCCAGCGCCATGCGCGCCAGGTTGAACACCGGCCGCAGATACAGCCCGGCCAGCGTGTCGTAGGCGGGCTGTTCCTGCACGGGCAGGCCCTGGTCGTAGGCCTCATAGGCATCGGCGATCACCAGCGTGCCGAACATCCGGTCCCACCACGAGAAGAACAGGCCGAAATTGCGGTCCCAATGGTGCGCGGCCCGGCTGTGGTGCAAGTGGTGCTGCTTGGGGCTCATGATGTGCCACTCGATGCGCTCGCCGTACGACATCGGAATGTGCGAGTGGCGCAGGTGGTAGAAGCTCAGCATGTTGAGAATGAAATAGGCATCCAGCCCGATGATGCTGTTGTCGTGCACCGGCAGCGCGAAGGCGTAGGAGGCGATGCCGAGCAGCACGCCCACCGCCGCCATGTTGCCCAGGTTGTCGATGATTTCCTGGAACGGATGGAACCGCCGGTTGGTGATCGGCAGCAGGAACTCCGCCGAATGGTGCACCTTGTGCAGTTCCCACAGCGCGGGAATGCGGTGCATCAGGTAATGCACGTAGAAGGTCATGAAGTCCTGCAGCAGCACCGCGACGGCCAGGATGACCGCCCACAGCAGCAGCGGCTCGGCGTTCTGCGCCCGCGCGCCGAAGGCCAGCGTCAGCCCGCCATAGGCGGCTTCGGCGAAGAACACGCTGCTGGCCATGAACGGCAGCACGAGGAACGGATGCAGCAGCTTGCCGAGGCCGATATAGAGCACATCGAGCCGGCACGACTTGTGGCGCAGGATGATCGAGGGAAAGCAGAACCGCAGGAAACCCATGCAGCTGCGGGGCGCCATGCCGCGCCGCGTGAGGTAGGTGATGGCGGCGCCGAGCAGGGCCGACGCCCAGGTGCACAGCACCACGGCGATCCCGAAGGTCAGCAGATGGGCTTCGATCATCCCGACCAACGCAACGACCTGATCGGCCACTCTGGTCCACATGGTCTTCCCCTCACACGGGCCGGCGAAGCGGCCTTGCGGCCTCAGTTCAAGGCGCCGGCAAGCCCGGGACGGGCCGGCTGCAGCGAACGCATCATCAGGTAGATGCCGAAGCTGACGCCAACCACCGCGCGCACGCCCGCAGCGAGGGCACAGCCCAGCAGCAGGTTGTCCTGCAGGCACCCCACGCCCAGCCCGGCCAGCACCAATATGCGCAACATCATGTCGATGATGAAATGCTGCCGCTGGATGCCGAGCAGCAGCACGGCATTGCTGAACGGAATGGCGGCGAAGTCGAACATCCAGCCGAAGGCGATGATCTGCACATACGGCACCGCCGGCTCCCAGTTCGCGCCCAGCACCAGGCGGATCACCGGATGCCCGACCAGCAGCAGCCCCACCGCCACCGATCCGCTGACCGCCAGCAGCCCGAACGAGGAGGTCAGCAGCACCGTGCCGAAGCGCCCCGTGCGCGCGCGCGCCTCCACCGCCGCCGACATGAACAGCTGGCGCGTCGGCGCGTCGATGAAGCCGCCCGGAACCTGCAGCAGTCGCCCGGCCATCCAGTAGTAGCCAACCTCCTGCGGGCGGAACCAGATGCTCAGCAACAGCAGCACACCGACATCGAACGCCGCCCCCACCGCCAGCCGGGGCGCCAGGTAGAGCGGATTGTTGCGGTGATGCACCAGGCTGGCCCACACCTCGCGCCAGGGCGGCAGACCGCGGCCGAAGCTGCCGCCGAGCACCAGCAGGGCCGCGGCCACCGCCAGCAACTGGCCGAAGATCATGCCGGTGCCGTCATCCAGCACGAAGGCCATGGCGACCTGCGCGGCCGCGGTGCCGCCGGTGCGCACCGCGAAGCCGCGCGACAACGCGCCGAAGTCGCGATGGTAGGTCGCCGACTGAATCGCGATTTGCACCAGCCCGGTCAGCAGCACCGCCGGCGGCACCAGCACCACGTTCCATCCCAGCAGCTTCAGGTGCTCCACGCCGAACGGCAGGGCCGCCAGCACGGCCAGCCCGAGCACCAGCGAGAAGCCGATCACCACCACGGTGCTACCGATTTGCAGCGCGTGCGCCTCGCGCGGCCCTTGGGCCAGCGGAATCGCCTGCTCGAGCGCCAGGCAAGACACCACTGCGAGCGAGGTGACCACGGCGGAGAACAGGCCGAACGAGCCGACCGCGGCGGCATCGAACATGCGTGCGATCACCGGCACCAGCACCAGCGCCGCGACCTGGCCCACGCCGTTGCCCGCGAACATCGAGCGCGCCCCGCGCGAGCGTATGGCGCGCACGGCAAATCCGCGGATCGCCTGAATCTGTGCGCCCACCATCATCGGGCGCCGCCGCACGGCATTGTTGCAAACGTCAGCATGACGCTAGTTCAGGTAGTACTTCTTGGCTTCGCCGCGATATATGCCGCTGTCGCTGTAGCC
>CAIMEK010000046.1 GCA_903839965.1 uncultured Acetobacteraceae bacterium
CTGGCTGTAGGTCATGGTCAGCTCGCCGGGGCGGCACACCTCGGGGATGAGGAACTCACGCCGCAGGCCCTCGGTGTCGAGGGTGCGCGCGTGCGCGCTGTGGATGCTCTGGCGAATGTCCATCGGTCCGCTCCGGCGACTGGGGTTACCGCACGAGCAGCGAACAACAGCCGGCGGCGCCGGCACTCTAGACCGATTTCAGGCAGGCTGAAATCGGTCTAGCCATATTTTGGCTAGCAATTCCGCCAGCCCGCGGATCGCTCCGCGATTCCGCCTCGCGGATCGCAGTGCGATTCCGCTCAAGCTGGCATGGCTCTAGGCCGCGGCGGCGACCGATACTTTGAGCTGCGTCAACCGTCAGCCCATCAGCCCGGCGACCCAGCGGAAGATGCCGATATGGGCGAGATCGTTCCAGGTGGCGAACACGAACAGCCCGGCCAGCACGGCCAGCCCGGCGCGGAAGCCATATTCCACCGCGCGCTGCGGCAGCGGCCGGCCGCGCACCGCCTCGGCCAGGTAGAACAGCAGGTGGCCGCCGTCGAGCATCGGGATCGGGAACAGGTTCAGCAGGCCGAGGTTCACCGACAGCATGGCGATGAACGAGACCAGGCTGGCCACCCCGAGTTCCGCCACCTGGCCGGAGAGCTGGGCGATACGCAGCGGGCCGCCGAGTTCCTCGGTGCCGCGGTTGTGGGCAATCATGGCCCACAGCCCGCCCAGCGTCTGCGCGGAGACGTCCCAGGTTTCCGCCACGCCCGCCGGCACCGCCTGCCACAGAGCCAGCCGTTCGTAGGCCACCGCGCCGCTGCGCACGCCAAGCACGCCGTAGGTGCGCTCGCCGGCCTGGCGCGAGTCGGGGGTCACGGTGATGTCGCGGCTGGCGCCGCCGCTGGCCACCGACAGCCGCAACGGCTGCCCCGGGCTGGCGATGACGGCGCGCTGGATTTCCTCGAAGCGGCTGATCGCCGCGCCGTCGATCGCCTCGATGCGGTCGCCGCTGTGCAGCCCGGCGCGGGCGGCCGCGGTGTCGGGCATCACCTCGCCGATCACCGGAATGGCGATGCCGCGCCCGACGGTGGCGAACAGCAAGGCGTACAGTACCGCGGCGAGCAGGAAGTTGGCCGCCGGTCCGGCCGCGATCACGATCGAGCGGGGCCCGACGCCCTTGCCGTGGAAGGTGCGCCCGGGCTGCCACTGCGCCTTCACCTCGTCGGGCACGTCCTCGGGCCGTTCCAGCCCGTGCAGCTTCACGTAGCCGCCGAGCGGCAGCCAGGCGACCTTCCACACGGTGCCAAGCCGGTCGGTCCAGGAAAAGATCGCGCGCCCGAAACCGATGGAAAAGGTTTCGACGTGCACGCCGCACCAGCGCGCGGCCAGGTAGTGGCCGAGCTCGTGGATGAACACCAGCACGCCGAGGACGATGAGGAAAGCGAGCGGCGTGCGCAGGAATTCGGGCAGGAAATCGAACATGCTGTCCTCAGGCCGCGGAGGCCGGCGTTGCACAGTTCCGGCCGGCGGCGATGCGCGCCCGCGCGTCGAGATCGACCACCTGTTCCAGCGTGTCCGCCGGCAAGGAGCCCATCTCGTCGAGCACGCGCGCGACGATGCCGGCAATGTCGAGGAAGCCGATGCGACGCTGCAGGAAGGCCTCCACCGCGACCTCGTTGGCCGCGCTCAGAATGGTGGGGGCGCCACCGCCGGCCTGCAAGGCCTGGCGGGCCACCGCCAGGGCGGGGAAGCGGATGAGATCGGGTTCGAAGAAGTCCAGCCGCGCCGTGGCGGCGAGGTCGAGCCGACGCGCCGGGGTGGCAATGCGGTTCGGCCAGCCCAGGGTATGGGCGATCGGCACCCGCATGTCGGGGCTGCCGAGCTGCGCCATCACGCTGCCGTCGGTGTAGTAGACCAGCCCGTGGATGACGGATTGCGGGTGCACCAGCACGTCGATCCGCTCCGAGGGCAGCGCGAACAGCCGGGCCGCCTCGATCAGTTCGAGGCCTTTGTTCATCATGGTGGCGCTGTCGATGGAGATTTTCGCGCCCATCGACCAGATCGGGTGGCAGAGCGCCGCCTCGGGGCGGGCGACGCGCATCTCTTCCACGCTGGCGGTGCGGAACGGGCCGCCGGAGGCGGTCAGCACGATGCGCTCGACGGCGCCGTGGTTGCCGTCGGCCATCGACTGGAAGATGGCGTTGTGCTCGCTGTCCACCGGCAGCAGCGTGGCGCCATGCCGGCGCACGGCGCGCAGCATGACCTCGCCGGCGCATACCAGCGCCTCCTTGTTGGCCAGGGCGACCGAGCGGCCGCGGCGGATGGCGGCGAGCGTGGAGGCCAGCCCGGCGGCGCCGGTAATGGCGGCCATGGTCCAGTCGGCGTCCAGCATGGCGGCCTCGACCACGGCGGGGCCGCCGCTGGCGACCTCGATGCCGGTGCCGGCGAGCGCGTCGGCCAGCGCGGCGTGGCATTCCGGGTCGGCGATGACGGCGCGGCGGGCGCCGAGCGCGCGGGCCTGCCGGGCAAGCAGGGCGGCGTTGCGCCCCCCCACCAGGGCGACCACGCGGTAGGCCTCCGGCGCGGCGGCGAGCAGTTCAACGGTCTGGGTGCCGACGCTGCCGGTGCTTCCCAGGACGGTGACGGTCTTCACGGTATCGGGGCTCATTGCCACAAGACTACCCCATGCCCCACCAGCACCGCCAGCAAAGCCGCCACCGGGGCAGCGGTGAGCACGCCGTCGAGGCGGTCCAGCAGGCCGCCGTGGCCGGGGATGAGGTGGCCGGAATCCTTCACGCCGTAATACCGTTTCAACGCACTCTCCAGCAGGTCGCCGAGTTGCGCGGCGACACCGATGCCGCCGGCCACCGCCAGGATGCGCGCCAGCGCGCCGTCGTGCAGCAGCAGGGCCACCACCGCGCCGACCGCCATGGCGGCGGCCAGGCCGCCGCACGCGCCGGCCCAGGTTTTCGACGGCGAGATGCGCGGCGCCAGCTTCGGCCCGCCGATCAGCCGCCCCGCCGCATAGGCGCCGATGTCGCTGGCCCACACCACCAGCAGCAGGAACAGCACGTTGTCGCGCCCGGCCGCGCCGGTGCGCAGCCAGGCCAGCGCCACCACGGCCAGACCCAGGTAGGGGATGCCGGCGGCCAGGCTGGCGCGGCCGCCGATCCGCCAGGCCAGCAGGAAACCGGCCGCGATCAGCCCCAAGCCGAGCAGTTCCAGCTCGGCCAGCCCGGTGGCGCCGGCGGCGAGCACGCCGAGCAGGATGGCCAGGCCCGCCGGGCTGGCGAGTTGGCCGCCGCACAGGCTGACCCATTCCACCGCCAGCCCGCCGGCGGCGAGCACCAGCAGGCCGCTCCACCAGCCGTCGCCGAACCACAGGCAGGCCAGCACGACGGGCGCCAGCAGGCAGGCCGAGATGACGCGCGTCCGCAGGTCGCCCCAGCGGAAACGCCGCACCTCGGACGCGGGGGGATCAGGCCGGCCGGGCACCGAACCGGCGCTCGCGGCGGGCATATTCGGCCATCGCCTTGGCGAAATGCGCCGGGCCGAAATCGGGCCAGAGCACGTCGAGGAACAGCAGTTCCGCGTAGGCGGATTGCCACAGCAGGAAATTCGACAGGCGCTGTTCGCCGCTGGTGCGGATGATCAGGTCGGGATCCGGCATCGACGAGGTGGACAGCAGGCTGGCGAAGCCGGCCTCGTCGATGGCGTCCGGGTCGAGCGTGCCGGCCCGCACGGCGGCGGCGGCGGCGCGGGCGGCGGCGACGATCTCGGCGCGCCCGCCATAGGACAGCGCCAGCGTGAGGTTCAGCCGCGTGTTGCCCGCGGTGTCGGCCTCGGCGCGGGCCAGGTCGGCGACGATGTCGGCGTCGAAGCGGTCACGGTCGCCGATGAAGCGCAGCCGCACGCCCTCGCGCTTGAGTTCGCTGACCTCGTTGCGCAGGTAGTGGCGCAGCAGGCCGGTGAGGTCGAGCACCTCGCCGGCGGGGCGGCGCCAGTTCTCGCTGCTGAAGGCATACAGCGTGATCCAGCTCACGCCGTGGCGAATGGCGGTTTCGACGATGCGGCGGACCGCCTGCGCCCCGGCACGATGGCCGGCCACCCGCGGCAGGCCACGCGCGGCCGCCCAGCGGCCGTTGCCGTCCATGATGACCGCGACGTGGCAGGGCGGCGGGTCGGCGGGCGCGGTTTCGACCGCCCCCACCCCCTGCAGCGCGGCCTGCGTCCTGGCTGGCACCTGCTTCCGCCTCAAACCTCAGACCTGTTTGATTTCCCGGTCCTTCTCGTCCAGGACCTCGTCGATGCGCCGGATGTAGGAGTCGGTGAGCTTCTGGATTTCCTCGGCCCAGCGCTTCTCGTCGTCCTGGCTGATGGCGGATTTCTTTTCCAGCGCCCTGATGGTCTCCATGCCGTCGCGACGGACCCCGCGCACCGCCACCCTGGCGCCCTCGGCGTAGCGATGGGCGGCCTTCGCCAGCTCGATGCGGCGCTCGCC
This sequence comes from uncultured Acetobacteraceae bacterium, assembly GCA_903839965.1. GTDB lineage: Bacteria > Pseudomonadota > Alphaproteobacteria > Acetobacterales > Acetobacteraceae > Rhodovastum. The sequence continues at coordinate 4,490 of CAIMEK010000046.1, forward strand.
GGTGAGCTGGGGGATCGGCACGCGGACGAGCTGGCCGTCGGCGGACGGATTGAGGCCGAGGCCGCAATCGCGGATGGCGATCACCACCGCGTGGACCAGGCTGCGGTCCCACACCTGCACGGTGATCATGCGCGATTCGGGGACCGCGATGGTGCCGACCTGCGGCAGCGGCATTTCACTGCCGTAGGCGGTGACGCGCACCGGCTCCAGCAATGCCGGGTTCGCCCGGCCGGTGCGCAGTCCGGCGAATTCACGCTTCAGGGTGTCCAGTGCGCCATCCATCCGGCGCGTAAGGTCCTGTTTCAGGCCGCTCAGTTCGGTCGCCACCGCAACCTCCTCCGTGGTTCTGCCGCCCGCGCTGGTCGCGCGTCAGGTTGGCTCGACAATGGTGGTGAACCGCCCTTCGCCGCGCATGACCTGCGCGAAGGCGCCGGGCGCGTGGATACTGAAGATGATGATCGGCAGCCGGTTCTCGCGCGCCAGGCTGATCGCCGAGGCATCCATTACGCTGAGGTCGCGGGCCAGCACGTCGAGATAGGTGAGCTGCTCGTAGCGTTCGGCGCCAGGGACCTTGCGCGGATCGGCGGCGTAGACGCCATCGACCTGGGTGCCCTTCAGCAGGGCGTCGCAGCCCATTTCGGCGGCGCGGAGCGCGGCGGCGGTGTCGGTGGTGAAGAACGGGTTGCCGGTGCCGGCGGCGAATATCACCACCCGCCCCTTCTCCAGGTGCCGCTCGGCGCGGCGGCGGATATAGGGCTCGCAGACGCTGGCCATCGGAATGGCGGACTGCACCCGGGTCGGCACGCCGCGCTTCTCCAGCGCGATCTGCATGGCCAGCGCGTTCATCACGGTGGCCAGCATGCCCATGTAGTCGGCCTGGGCGCGGTCCATGCCGGCGGCGGCGCCGGAAACCCCGCGGAAGATGTTGCCGCCGCCGATCACCAGGCAGACCTGCATGCCCATCGCCACCACGTCGGCGACATCGCTGGCGATGCGCACCACCGTGTCGGTGTCCAGCCCGTAGTCGCGCGGCCCCATCAGGGCCTCGCCGGAGACCTTCAGCAGCACGCGCCGGTAGACGGGGGTCGGGCTCATCGTTGCGCCGTCATGGTACGGGGACACGCTACAGGGACGCCCCGCCCGCGACAAGGGAGGCGGGGCGGCGGCGACCCGGCGCCGCCCGGCGCCGCTCAGCGCGGCGGCGGCGCGGCGGCGGCGAGATC
>CAIMEK010000047.1 GCA_903839965.1 uncultured Acetobacteraceae bacterium
CAGCGTGGACGGGCTGCGCCCGCCCTCGCTGACCACAGGCCCATCATCCGCATCATTGGGTTCGATCTTGCTCATGCTGGACTTCATCATGACTGCCTCCGGTTGGACAAATCGCTGTCCAAGAAAACCGGGGGCAGCTCAATGCGTGCATCGTCGGCCAGCAGCAGGGTCGCGGCGAAGACGACGGACAGGCGAGCGGGGCATCGCATCGGCCGGTTCCCGCCCTGCGGGCGATCGGCGCGACGGGAGGCTAGCACGCCGCCATGCGGGCGCGGACGGGGGCGGCGTGCAACTGTCAGTGCAGCGAAGGGAAACTCTGCACCAGGCTGCCCGCCACCAGCCGCCAGCCGTCCACGAGGACGAAGAAGATCAGCTTGAACGACAGTGACACCGCCGACGGCGGCAGCATCATCATGCCCAGGCTCATCAGCACGCTGGACACCACCATGTCGATGACCAGGAACGGCAGGTAGAGCATGAACCCCATCTCGAAGGCGCGGCGCAACTCGCCGATCATGAAGGCGGGCACCAGCGCGCGCCACGGCGTGTCGGCGGGGCCGGCCGGGGTGGCCATGCCGCCGAGGTCGAGGAACAGCCGCAGGTCGTCGGAGCGTACGCTGCCGGCCATGAAGCGATGGAACGGCTCGGCGGCGAGTCGGAGCCCTTCCAGTTCGCCAACGCGGCCCTGGCTCATCGGCAGCAGGCCGGCGCTCCAGGACTGTTCCAGCACGGGTTGCATGACGAAGTAGGTGAGGAACAGCGCCAGCCCGATCAGCACCGTGTTGGGCGGCGCGCCCTGGGTGCCGAGCGCGCTGCGCAGCAGCGACAGCACCACCACGATGCGGGTGAAGGCGGTGAGCATTACCAGCAGACTGGGCGCCAGCGACAGCACGGTGATCAGCGCGGTCAGTTGCACCAGGCGGGAGGTGGCGCCGGCCGAGCCGCCGGCGCCGAGGTCGATGCTGACCGATTGGGCCGCGGCCAGCCCGGGCAGCAGCAGCAGCGCCGCCGCCAGCCAGGCCCGCCTCATGCCGGCTCGGCCGGCGGTGCGACGAGGCCCACGCTCAGCGCATCCAGTTCGGCAAGCACGTCCACCAGCAGCGGGCGCAGCGCCAGCCCCTCGGCGGGCGGCAGGTCGAGCGCGGTGGCGCAGAGCCGGCCGATTTCCTGGTCCAGCCCGGCGAGGTCGATGCGGCAGTGCGAGCGCACCAGCACGTTCGCCATCCGCAAGGTTCCGACCACGGCCTTGGCCGCGAGGGTGGCGCGTTCGGCGGGCGAGGGCGGTTCGGCGGCGGCATGCGTGTCCATCGCGGACCATACCAGCGCATTCGGATGAACGAAGCGTTGCCGGGGCGCCATCAATGGTCGTGTTAACGACCCGTTCAGGTGCGCCGGCCATGCTGGGCTTCGACCCAAGCCGCCGGCGCGCGCCGTTTCACGGGACACGGAGAGTGGACCCCACCAGCATCGAAATCCTCGACCTCGCCCAGCGTCGGATGAGCTGGCTGGATCGCCGTGCCGTTGTGCTGGCCGGGAATGTTGCCAATGCCAACACGCCGGGCTGGCAGTCGCGTGACCTGAAGCCGTTCAGCGCGGCGCTCGCGCAGGCCGAAGTGGCGCCGGTGCGCACCGACCCGATGCACCTGCCCGGCACCGTGGCCAACCAGCCCGCCACCCATGTCGTCGAGGGCGAGCGCGCGCCGGACGGCAATTCGGTGCGGCTCGATGTCGAGCTGAGCAAGGTCGCCGACACCGAGTCGTCGCAGATGCTCGTCGGCAATCTCTGGAAAAGCTACCTCGGCATGTTCCGCACAGCGGTCGGCAAGTGACTGAGCAGGGAAGAGCGTTCATGGACATCACCGCGGCTCTCGACATTTCCGCCCACGGCATGGAGGCGCAGACCACGCGCTTGCGGGTCATCGCCGAGAACCTCGCCAACCAGGACACCACCGGCAGCGATCCGCGCACCGGGCCATACCGGCGCAAAACGGTCAGCTTCGCCAATACGGTCGACCGCGCGCTCGGTACGTCGCAGGTGACGGTGAAGAGCATCGGCACCGACCCGAGCGAACTGCCGCGTCGCTACGACCCGTCGCATCCGGCGGCGGACGCGCAGGGCTACGTGCGCACGCCCAACGTCAATGCGTTCGTCGAAATGATGGACATGCGCGACGCTCAGCGCGCCTACAGCGCCAACATCTCGGTCATGCAGGTGGCCCGCGGCATGCTGTCGCGCGCCATCGAGTTGCTGAAATAGCAAATCCCATGTCGCTGCCCCCGATCCCGGTTTCGCCGACCGCGGCGGCCCGCGCCTACCAGGCGACGCAGGCCGGCGGGTCGCCGGCGGGCGCGG
>CAIMEK010000048.1 GCA_903839965.1 uncultured Acetobacteraceae bacterium
CGCCCACTGGCGTCCACCACGCATATGCTGCTCAGTTCCAACAACACGTCGATCCCGGCATAGTGCTCCATGGTCGTCCCTCGATGATGCTTGGGGCTGGCTCCACGTCAGACCTCATTCATGACACCATCATTCCGGGGGACGACCACCTCCGCCGCCTACCTCGGCGGCCGGCCCGTTACCCCATCTAGGCTTACTGTATCATAAACGGATACCTATTATGCAGCCGTTGGCAACGCGGGCAGCGCGGCAGAGTTCGGGCGAGAGCGCGGGCGATGGCGGTGCGCACTGTGGTTATTGAGGTGGCGACGTGGCGTTCAGGCCGGATTGGCAGCGCCGCGGGGTCGGTAGCCTTCGGATAAGGTAGATGCCTTGAAGGATTGCGGTTGCCACTGTCCTGAGGGGGGAATCGTCGCCCGTTCGGCGATGAGAAAGCCATAGGCGGCGATGCAGAGGGTGGCATGATGATGGAAGCCGCGCCATCCACGACCTTCATAGTGTCCGAGGCCGAGTTCCTGCTTGAGGTCCTGGTAGTCGCGCTCGATGCGCCAGCGCAGCTTGGCCAGATTGACCAGTGCGCGCAGTGAGGTGTCGGGGGGCAGGGTGGCAAGCCAGTATTTCGTTGGCACCGGCTCGTCCGGGGGCCATTCGATCAGGAACCACTCTTCGGGCCGTGGCGTGGGGCGCCAATAGTCGCGGTGGCCCGGACGGACGCGCACGGCGGCGAAGCGCGAGGTCAGCGAGGCATTGCTGCCTTCGCGCCAAGTGACGCGGTGCCAGGCGCGCTTCGGCAGGCCGGTCGCCAGTTCCTTGGCAGAAACCGGCTTGTGTGCAGCGTCACGACGCACCAGCGAGGTCCGACGTCCACGCCCGCTCCATGGCTTTGGCGTCAGCGGCTCGGTGCCTGGCGGCCACAGGCTGGTCGAGGATTGGATGCCGACAATATAGAGCAGCCCGAGCCTGGTGATGCCGTCGCGAAACTCGGTGTCGACGCCATACCCGGCGTCGGCCAGCACGGGCGCGGGAGGAAGGCCGGCCTGCAGCGCCGCGTGGATCTGGGCGAGCGCGATCTGTGGCTTGGTCTGGAAGGCAATCGCGTCCGGCACGCCAGCGCGAGCGCGACGGATCGGGTCGTCGGCCCAGGCCTGCGGCAGATACAACCGACGCGCAATCGGCAGGCTGGCATGGTCGTTAGCGAGCGACAGCGTGACGGCGACCTGACAGTTGTCCTGCTTGCCGAGTTGGCCGCAATACTGCCGGGCGACGCCCACCGAGTGCGTGCCCTTCTTGGCAATGCCGGTGTCGTCGATCATCCAGCCGCGGATCGCGCCGCGCCGCTCGATCAGCGGCAACACGCGGGCGCGCACGGCGGCAAGGACGGCATCGTCTGACCAGTCGGCCTTGGCAACCAAGTGGTGCAGCGACTGGTGCGCTGCCTATATCCGCCCGGGTGCTACGCGCGCTGCCATCGGCTCAACGCTCTTGCGTGCCCCGGGCAGCAACAGCCCGACGCAATAGGACCGGAACGGCGCCGCGCGATCGGCATGGCCCAATGCCGCCGTCAGGGCCTCGACATAGGCCGCTAACCGTGATTCGCTGCCCTGCGTATCGGACGAGAGACCCACAACCCGCCTCCACGAGTGAGAATCTCCATGCGTACATACAGGACGTCGAATCGCACAAGAACTTTATGACACAGTAAGATTAAGCCTGCTTCAACTCGATCAGGCTCCGCCGGATCTTCCGCCCGCGCAGGATGCGGTCCTCGATGTAGTCCGCGTCGCCCCACCGCACCGCCCGCGCCATCGCCTGTGCGTCCTCGGTGAAGCGCGCCAGCATCTCCAGCAACGCCTCGCGGTTGTTGAGGAACACGTCGCGCCACATCACCGGGTCCGACGCGGCGATGCGGGTAAAGTCGCGGAAACCCGAAGCGGCGAACTGCAACACCTGCTGCCGGCTCTCCCCCTCCAGGTCGTCGGCGGTGCCGCAAATGGTGAAGGCGATCAAATGCGGCAGGTGGCTCACGATCGCCAGCACCCGGTCGTGGTGGCTCGGCTCCATGCTCGACACCATGGACCCGCACCGCCGCCAGAACTCCGCGACCTTCTCCACCGCCGCCGCATCGGTGCCCGGCGGCGGCGTCAGCAGGCACCAACGGCCGTCGAACAGGGTGGAGAAACCGGCATCCGGCCCGGAATACTCGGTGCCCGCCACCGGATGCGCCGGCACGAAATGCACCCCCTCCGGCACCAGCGGCCCAACATCGCGGATCACCGATTGCTTGGTGGACCCCACATCGGTGAGGATGCACCCGGGCCGCAGGTGCGGGGCGATCGCCTGCGCCAACGCCGCATAGGCGCCCACAGGCGCGCACAGCATCACGCAGTCCGCCCCTTCGACCGCCCGCGCTGGGTCGATCTCGCAGCGGTCGGCAATGCCCAGCTCGCGCACCCGTTCGAGCGTCGCCTCAGTGCGCGCATTGGCCACCACCTCGGCGGCCAGCCCGCCGCGCTCGCGCGCCACGCGGGCCACCGAACTGCCGATCAGCCCGAAGCCGAGCAGCGCCAGCCGGCGGAACAGCGGTTCGCCCATCAGTCCCGCCGCTGCCCGACCTGCGTCGCCATGAAGGCGGTGCAGGCCTTGGCCACCAGGTTGCATTCCTCGGCGGTGCCGACGGTGATGCGCAGGCAGTGCGGCAGGTCGTAGGCCGCCATCCCCCGCACGATGATGCCGCGCCCGCGCAGACACGCGTCCGCTCCCATCGCCCGCTCCGCGGTGCCGAAGTCGGCGAGGACAAAATTGCCGTGGCTGGGCCATACCTTGACGCCGACCACTTCCAGCGCCGCGGACAACCGTGCCCGCCACTCGGTGTTGTGGGCGACGCTGCGCTCCACCCAGCCCGGCTCCTCCAGCGCCGCCACTGCGGCGGCCTGGGCGGCGATGTTGATGTTGAACACGCCGCGCACCCGGTTGATCACGTCGATCACCGCCGGCGGCCCGTAGGCCCAGCCCACCCGCATGCCGCCCATGCCGAACACCTTGCTGAAGGTGCGCAGCATGACGGTGTCATCGCCGGCATCCACCAGCGCCGTGCCGGGGTCGTAGTCGGGGTCGGTGACGTATTCCGCATAGGCGGAGTCGATCACCAGCAGCACCTCGGGCGGCAAGCCGCGCCGCAGCCGTTCCATCTCCTCGCGGCCGAGCAGGCTGCCGGTGGGGTTGTTCGGGTTGGCGATGAACACCAGCCGGGTCTCCGGCGTCAGCGCGGCCAGCAGGCCATCGACATGCGCCGTCAGATCGCGCTCGGGCACCTTCAGCACCCGGCTGCCGGCATAGGTGCCGGAAATCTGGTACATGACGAAGCCGTGCATCGACATGATGATGTCCGTCCTCGGCCCGCCATAGATGTGGCAGAGGTGCTGGATCAGCTCATCCGAGCCGGTGCCGCAGACAATGCGCTCGGGATCGAGGCCGAACCGCGCGCCGATTGCCCGCCGCAGCGCCACCGACCCGCCATCGGGGTAACGATGCATTTCCGCGGCGACCTGGCGATACGCCTCCTGCGCGCCCGGCGGCGGCCCGAACGCGCCCTCGTTGGACGACAGCTTGATGATGCGGTTAACGCCCTGCACCTTCGACTCGCCCGCGGCATAGGCCTGGATGGCCATGATTTCGGGGCGCGGCGTTGGTCCGGTCATGTGTCGTCTCCCTCCACGGGCAGGGCATAAGCCCCCAGAACCACCGGCGGACGCAAGGCGTCGGCGAGCGCCGCCAGGCGCGGATCGTCGTCGGTCACGAAGCCATCCACGTCCACCAGCGCCCGCGCTTCCGGCACCGGCGGATCGCGCCGCAGCAGCGCCTGCGCGCCGGCAAACCCGGCCGCGGCAAGCGCCGCCGACAGGTGCGCCCGACTCTGTTCCGCCGGCAACTCCAGGGCAATCAGCGAACGGTCGGCCCGGCTGGCATCCGGCGCCATCGCCGCCACCACCAGCGCCTCGACGCGCGGCATCCCCTCGGCCCGCGGCACCCACACCGGCAGGCGCGCCACCACGTAAAGCCGCGGATCCGCCCGGTGCAGCAGCGACGTCCACCAGGGCGACGCCTCCTCCTCGCCGGGCAACGGCAGCACGGCGGCGGTGGCGGTGCCGGCCCGCACCTCGGCAATCGCATGCCCCGGGCTGCGATGCACCCTGAGCGGCGTCAGCGCGCCGAAATGCTCGCGCGCGCATTGCATGTGGCCGCTCCCCGGCGCGACCTCGCAGGCCGCCACCGCGAACCGCCCCTGCAGGGTGGTGAACGCCGCCAACAACTCGCGCCACACCCGAACCACCGCGCCCCGCGGCAACTCGCCGCGATGGCGCTGCAACAGCCGGCGCAGAATATCGGCCTCGCGGCCCGGATGCAGCGCCACCGGACCCTTGGCCCCGCGCGCCGCCACCTCCGCCCGCGCCATCAGCAGGTCATGGATGGCATCGTCGAGCCGGTCGATCTCGGCACGCACCGCCGCCGGCGAGGCGGCGACGTCTTCGGCTGGGTCAACGGCGTTCGGGGCAGTGCTGGACATCTCTGCAACGGGTTTGCGGGCCGGTTGGAATAGCGGATGCCCGGCTCCCTGCATAGGCGGACGGATTGCGTAGCAGTTGCAGGCGGCCCGACGCGGCTCTATGCGTTGTCGCATGGACAGCGCCGCCGCCTCCATTGAACACCAGCACGTCGTCTTCGAGGACGGGCTCGCGCTTGAATGCGGCGTGACCCTCCCGCACCTGGTCGTGGCCTACCGAACCTACGGACGGCTCAACGGCCAACGCTCCAACGCGGTGCTGATCTGCCATGCCCTGACCGGGGACCAGTACGTCGCTGAAACCCATCCGGTCACCGGCAAACCGGGCTGGTGGGACATGGTCGTCGGCCCCGACCTGCCGATCGACACCGACCGCTATTTTGTCATCTGCGCCAACGTGCTCGGCGGCTGCATGGGCTCCACCGGCCCGCGCAGCCCGCGCAACGGCATCGACGGCCCGCCCTGGGGCACCGACTTCCCGCCGATCACCATCCGCGACATGGTGCATGCCCAGAAGCTGCTGATCGACCACCTGGGCATCGAACGCCTGTTCGCCGTCATCGGCGGCTCGATGGGCGGCATGCAGGCGCTGGACTGGGCCGCCGCCTACCCCGACGCGGTGTTCGCCGCCGTGCCGATCGCCACCGCCGCCTACCATTCCGCGCAGAACATCGCCTTCAGCGAAGTCGGCCGCCAGGCGATCTTCGCCGATCCGGACTGGCAACACGGCCGCTACTGGGAAACCGGCAAGGTGCCGGCCCGCGGCCTGGCCGTGGCCCGCATGGCCGCGCACATCACCTATCTCTCCGAGCACGCGCTCACCCGCAAGTTCGGCCGCCGCCTGCGCGCCAAACCCAGTGGCGGCAGCGGACTTTCGCTGTTCGGCGACACCTTCGAAGTGGAAAGCTACCTGCAACACCAGGGCAGCACCTTCGTGCGACGCTTCGACGCCAACTCCTACCTCACCATCACCCGCGCCATGGACTTCTTCGACCTGGCCGCCGAATACGGCGATCTGTCGCAGGCCTTCGCCGGCAGCCATACCCGCTTCTGCCTGGTCAGCTTCAGCAGCGACTGGCTGTTCCCCACCGCCGAGAGCCGCGCCATCGCCGGCGCTCTGAACCGCGCCGCCGCCAACGTCAGCTTCGTCGAAATCCCCTCCGACAAAGGCCACGACGCCTTCCTGCTCGACGAACCCGACTTCCACCGAACCCTCGCCGGCTTCCTCGCCGGCTGCGCCGAGCGGGCGGGGCTGCAGTCATGAAGCGACAGCAGGAAGGCAAGGC
>CAIMEK010000049.1 GCA_903839965.1 uncultured Acetobacteraceae bacterium
AATCTCCCCGCTCATACTCACCTCACCAACCGCCAGCTTCCACCACCGCCTGGCTAACCCAGCACGACGGCGAAAGCAGGCCGTAAACTACCCCTTTCGGGGCTTATTTTAGTGCCTATGGGGCGGAGCCCTGGCCTTCCTTACGCCAGTGCCTCCAGCACGCGGGCGATGAATGGGTCCAGTGCGGCCGGATCGATCCAGCGGAGCACGGCGACGATGTCGTGTGTCGGGTCGATCCAGGTGATGTTGCCGCCGGCGCCGACCGCGAAGATGCTGTCCGCCGGCGCGCTCGGCTTATGGCCGCGACCCGTGTTGAGCCACCACATCAGCCCGTAGACCGGGTTGAGCGGGCAGGGGACGCGGATGGCGTCGATCCAGGCTGAGGGCAGCACCTGTCGCTCGCCCCAGGCGCCGCGGCGCGCCACCAGCAGGCCGATGCGCGCCTGGTCCTCGGCGCTGATGAACACACCGCCGCCCCAGTGCCCGCCGCCGGAAACCGACTCCACGGGCTGGCCGTCCACCTCCACCATCGAGGTGCGATAGCCCCGCCAGCGCCAGGTCGAGGACGCCCCGATCGGCCGCATGATGCGCGCGTCGAACACGTCCGGCAGGGGCCGGCCGAACCGCCGCAGCAGGGCGAGGCTGAGCCGGTTCACCCGGATGTCGTTATACTCCCAAAACGCCCCCGGCGGCTGCAGCTTGCGCTCCTGGCCTTTCGTGCCGGCCGGGCGGCCGGCGGTTTCCGAAGCGAGGCTGCGGTTGCGGTCGATGCGGTCGGACTTGCCGAACAGCGTGCCTTCCCATTCGGAGGTTTGCTGCAGCAGGTGGCGCCAGGTGACGGCGCCGTTGTGCGGCCCCTCGAAGCCGCCGTCGTGCACGCTCCGCCCGACCGGCTCGTCGAGGTCGGCGATCAGTCCGTCGGCCACCGCGAGCCCGGCGAGCAGGCTGAGGTAGCTCTTGGCGACGCTGAAGGTCATGTCGACCCGGCTGGTGTCGCCCCAGCGCGCGACGACGCGGCCGTGGCGCAACAGTATTCCGTTCGGCCCGCCGCGCGGCGCGGTCGGCCCGATCACCTCGTTGTCGGGCGGCGGCTCGAAATTGCCGGCCGTCAGTTGCGCCAGGATGTCGCGTCGCCACGGCGTTTCGTGCGCCAGGGCGAACGCCACCGTCTCCGCCAGTGCCTTGGCCCCGAAACCTGCCGTTTCCGGCTCGGTCTGCTGCCACGCGCCGCCGTGGTCGGGGGGAACATGGTCGGGCATCGAGGCTGTCCTGTGCGGTTACGAGCCGATCGGATGCGAAAGCTGCATCACGTCGCGATACGGAATGACGCCCTTCAGCAGGTTGCCCTCGTCGACCACCGGAATGGCGCGGAAGCCGTAGCGGGCGAACAGCTTGCGCGCATCCGCCACCGAGTCGGTTTCCTGCAGCACGACGATGTTGCGCGTCATGATGTCCGACAGCCGGTCGGTCAGCTCGGCCTGCAGCAGTTCGCGGATATCCACCACCCCCTGCAGGTTGCCGTCCGCGTCGATGACGTAGACGTACATCACCACATCCGCCTTGCGCGCCTGGTGGCGATAGGTGCGCACCACCTCGCGCACCATCGCGTCGGGGCGATAGGCGATGGTGCGGGGCGTCGTATAGGCGCTGATCTGTTCCTCGTGATGCTCCACCAGGAAGCGGATGCGTTCCGCCTCGGGGGCGGCGATGCGTTCCAGGATCAGGTCGATGTCGGGCGCCGGCAGCGCCGCCAGCAGGTCGGCGGCCTGGGCGGGCGTCATCGCCTCCACCAGCTCGGCGGTGCGGTCGATCGACAGCGACGAGACGAGCTGGCGTTGCACGCGCGGCTCGATCTCTTCCAGCGTATCGGAAGCCTGTTCGGTCTCCAGCGCGCTGAAGATCGCCAGCCGCTGTTCGTGGTCGAGTTCCTCGAGGATGTCGGCCAGGTCGACCGGATGGATCTCCGGCAGTTTCGCCTTCAGCACGTTCAGCTTCACGTTGCCCTTGAAGCTGCCGATGGTGGGCGGCAGGCGCTGCACGTAGGTCCACGGGATGGTGTCGCTGCTGATGCTGTCGGCCAGCCCGCGGATGAAGTTGGACACCCGCTTGAGCCCGATCCGGCGCAGGAAGCCGGCGCGCGAGCAGTCGACGTCGGTGGCGTAGAGCAGGCCGTTCCGGGCGGTCAGCTTCACGTCGTAGACCACCTCGACCTCGTCGTCGTCGCAGTCCAGCACCTTCTTGTCGAGCACGTGGTCGGCCAGGCAGATCTGCCCCTCGGCCGGCTCGCCCTCGAACGGTTCGGGCGCCTCGATGGCGATGGCGACCTCGCGGGCCTCGAGCGCGGTCACGTTGGCCCACGGCACCAGCAGCGGCCGGTGGCCGAACCGCCGGCGCACCAGCAGGTGCGTAATTTCCGGAATGCGGGTCGATTCCACCGCCACCAGGTCGCCGAGCCGCCCGATGCTGCGCCCGTTCGCCCGCACCCTGGCGCCGATCAGGTCGGTGAGCAGGAAGACCGCGCCGTCATCGATGGGTTTTGCGGACATTGTCGAACCCCGCTCAGTGAACCACGAGCGTTACGAATTTGTAGCCCAGCAGCGCCACCAGCAGCATCAGGTAGATCCTGAGCGCCAGCAGCGCCCAGCGCACCGCCGGCGACATCGCCAGCCGGGGCACCGCATAGCGCTGGTTGATGGCGCGCACCCGCGCGATCTGGTCGGAGAGGATATGGCGCAGCAGGCGGGCTATCTGCATCGCCGCCTCAGCCGAACAGGTCGGGGAACAGCGTGCTGACGGCATACAGCGTCGACAGCACGATGATGACGGCCACGATGCCGCCGCAGACGATGTTCTGGGTGGTCGTGTTGGCGAATTCGCCCATGGTGCGGCGGTCATTCAGCAGCAGGATGAGGAACACCAGCGCGGCCGGCAGCAGCGTCACCGCCACCACCTGCACGAACAGCGTAATGAGCACCAGCGGCGCCCCGGGGATCAGCACCACCAGCCCCGCGGTCACCAGGGTGAGGAAGTAGTTGACGTAGAACGCCGGCGCCTCGCGCACCTTGTTGTTCAGCGAGTGCGCCCAGCCGAAGATTTCCCCGAACGCCCAGGAACTCGCCAGCGAGATGCAGATCGCGCCGAGCAGGCCGGCGTCGAACAGGCCGATCGCCATGAATATGCCGAGCCAGCGGTCGCGCTCCATCAGCACCGAGGCGGCCTTGGCGGCGTCGTCGATTTCCACCCCGTTGAGCACCGCCCCGGTCACGATGACAATGAACACGGCGACCACCACGGTGATCACCGAGCCGATCAGCGTGTCGGCCTTGCCCCAGGGGATGTCGCGTTCCTTCATCCCCTTGTCGACCACCGAGGACTGCTGAAAGAACAGCATCCACGGCGCGATGGTGGTGCCGATATTCGCCATCAGGAAGAAGAAGAGCTGCCCGTTGAAGCCGCCGGCGAAGTTCGGGATCAGCCCTTGGCCCAGGATGTCGGACAGGCTGGGCTGCACGATGAAGGCGCCGGGGATGTAGATCAGGTTGAGCACGCAGAAGACCATGGCGATCTTTTCCCAGGTCCAGTAGCGCCCGTTGACCACGATCACGCCCATCAGCACCGACACCCCGGCCACCGTCGCCCAGGCCGGCACGCCGAAAATCCCCAGCGCCGCGGTCATGCCGATGAATTCGGTGACCAGGGTGAGCCAGTCCACGAAGATCAGGTCGAGCAGCGAGAACCAGCCCCAGAACGCGCCGAAGCCGTCGAAGATGGCCTCCGCGTGGCCGCGCTTGGTGACCGCCCCGAGTCGCACGGTCATTTCCTGCACGTAGTAGGCGACCGGGATCAGCAGCAGCAGGAACCAGATCAGGTGGTAGCCGAACTTGGCCCCGGTGGCGGCGTAGGTGGTGATGCCACCGGCGTCGTTGTCGGCGATCATCACCACGAGCCCCGGCCCGGACAGCACGAGGTAGAGCCGCACCGCCTTGAGGTTGCGCCGGAAGCCGTAATAGAGGGTGGTGATCGGGTTCATCGCGCCGCCATCAGTCGCGACCCGGCGCCGGCCGGCCGAGGAAAGCGTTCATCGGTGTCAATCGGCCTGCCTCCGGTGTTGCCCGACCCATACGGAACCCGGAACCCCGCCTGGCCGGCGGCATCCCGCCCGCAGCCGATACGACAATCGGAAGCCGCGTGCCACCCCGCGGTGCGCGCGTCCGGCCGCGAGTTGTCGTGCCCGCGCTGTTATGGCATCGTACTTGTTCCGGAGCATTGCCGGGGCGAAATATGCACACGTGGTCCGCCGGCTTGGCGCTGGTCGGTGTGCTCGCGGCCTGCGCGGCAGCGCAAGCCGACCCGGTCGCCACCTTCCAACCGCTCTCCCAGGCCCAGCGCGCGGCGATGACCGGCGATGCGTGGCGCCCGGAATGCCCGGTTCCGCTCGACGACCTCGCCGCGGTAACGGTGCCCTACGTGGATTTCGAGGGCGCCGAGCGCAGTGGAACCCTGGTCATCCACCAGCGGTTCGCCGGCGATGTCGCGGCCATCTTCACCGAACTGCACCAGGCCGCCTTCCCGATCAGGATCATCTCGCCCTGGGAGAATTTCGGCGACAAATACGCCGAGCACGACGCGACGGTGGGCTCCTATTGCCGGCGTGCCCAGGATGCCCCGGAAAGCTGGAGCGGCCACGCCTACGGCGTCGCGATCGACATCAATCCGCGGGAAAACCCGTTCCTCGACGCCCAGCTGGGCTGGTGGCCCGCCGGCACGGCACCGTACGCGCCGCGCGACGGCGGCATCGGCAAGGTCGCGGCCGGGTCGCCGGCGTTCCTTGCCTTCGCCCGGCACGGCTGGGCCTGGGGCGGCTTCTACCCCGGCGTCACCGACTACATGCACTTCTACAAATCGCTGGTCGGCTTCACGCCCAACCCGCTTGCGCGCGCATACGAGGCGCCGACGCTCACCTACATCCCCAGCCGCTAACCCGCCCCGTCCTGGCGGATATCCGCCACCGGCGCCCCGGTGATGCGCACCAGCGTCTCTGCCTCGGTGGAGAACACGTGGCTCGGCGAGCCGGCCGCCGCATAGATCGGGTGCAGCGCCAGCAGGTCGTGATCGAACAGCAGCAATGGCGGCGCCAGGTGGCCCACCGGCGCCACCCCGCCGATGGCGAAGCCGGTGCGGTCGCGGATGAAGTCGGCATCCGCCCGCCGCACCGCCACGCCCAGCGCTTCCGCCACCTTGCGCGCGTCGACCCGGTTGGCGCCGGAGGCGATCACCACCACGGCGCGGTCGCCGGCGCGGAACACGATGGACTTGGCGATCTGCGCCACCGTGCAGCCGACCGCCGCGGCGGCATCGGCCGCCGTGCGTGTGCCCGCGGGGAATTCGGTCACCGTATCGTCGTGGCCGGCCGCCAGCAGCGCCTCGCGCACCCGATCGACCGAGGATTTCGTCGCCATGCTCTCTCCCGTCGCGGCCTATATTGCCGCGGATGGAACCGCTCGCCCTCTATATCCACTGGCCGTTCTGCCTGGCCAAGTGCCCGTACTGCGACTTCAACAGCCATGTGCGCGAGCGCATCGACCAGGCGCGCTTCGCCGCCGCGCTGCGCTCGGAGCTGGCCTGGGAAGCCGCTCGCCTCGGTCCTCGCCCGCTGGTTTCGATCTTTTTCGGCGGCGGCACCCCGAGCCTCATGGACCCCGCCACCGTCGCCGCCCTGATCGCCGACGCCACCACGCACTTCGCTCCCGTCGCGGACCTGGAAATCACCCTGGAAGCCAACCCCACCAGCGTGGAGGCGTCCCAGCTCGCCGATTTCCGGGCCGCCGGGGTGAACCGCCTGTCGCTCGGCGTGCAGGCGCTCGACGACGCCGCGCTGGCCGCGCTGGGGCGCCGGCACTCGGCCGCCCAGGCGAGCGCCGCGTTGGAACTGGCGCGCGGGCTGTTCCCGCGGCTTTCCTTCGACCTCATCACCGCCCGTCCCGGCCAGACCGTGCCCCAATGGCGGGCCGAACTGCGCCGGGCCCTGGCGCTCGCCGCCGACCATTTGTCGCTCTACCAGCTCACCATCGAGCCCAACACGCCGTTCGAAGCGCTGCACCGCCAGGGCAGGCTGGTGCTGCCCGACCCCGACACCGGCGCGGCGCTGTACGACGCCACCGGCGAGGAGGCCGCCCGGTTCGGCCTGCTGGCCTACGAGGTGTCCAACTATGCCCGGCCCGGGGCGGAAAGCCGGCACAACCTGCAATACTGGCGCTACGGCGACTACGCCGGCATCGGCCCCGGCGCGCATGGCCGGCTCAGCCTTGGCGGCGCCCTGCTGGCCACCCGCCGCCATCGCGCCCCCGAGCCCTGGGCCGAGCGCGTCGAGCGCCAGGGCCACGGCAGCACCGAGGAGACGCCGGTGGCAGCGCCGGAGCGCGCCCGCGAAGCGCTGCTGATGGGCCTGCGGCTCTCGGAAGGCATCGACGCGGCCCGTTTCGCCGCCCGCACCGGGGTTTCCCTCGATGCCGCGGTCGATCCCGACACCCTTGCCCGCGCTTTGGAGGCGGGCTACCTCGCCCGCGGCGCTTTTCGACTCCGCGCCACGCCGGAGGGCCGCAAGCGGCTGGATGCCCTGCTGGTGGCGCTCGCCCGTTAGGACCGCCCATGCGAACCCTGCTGCTGCTCCTGCTCCTCCTCGCCGCGGGCCCGGCCCGCGCCGATACGGTCGCGGTGTTCTCCCCCACCGGCCCGGACGCCGCCGCCTACGGCGCCGCCGAGGGCTACCCGGTGCACGCCATCGGGCCGCAGCGCCTGCAACGCTACCTGGTGGGCGCGTTCAGCCACGCCGAGCAGTTGCTGCCCCACCGCATCATCCCCGCTGCCCCCTCCGCCGCCCCGTTCGCCCGCGCGCCGGCGGAGATCGCGCTGTCGTATCCCTATCGCGGCGCCGCCCACACGCTGGCCGACTACCTGGAGCGCCACCCGGTCACCGGGCTGCTGATCGTTCGGGATCGGACGATCATGTTCGAGCACTATCAGTACGCCCGCACCGATCGCGACCATTTCCTGTCGCAATCCATGGCCAAGACCGTCAACGCCATGCTGGTCGGCATCGCTATCGCCGAGGGCTCCATCCGCTCCGTCGACGACCCCGCCGCCACCTACGTGCCGGGGCTGGCCGGCTCGCAGCTCGGCGCCACGCCCATCCGCGCCCTGCTGCACATGGCCTCCGGCATCGCCTTCACCGAGGTCTACGACGGCCAGGACGACAGCGCGAAGCTCGGCCGCCTGCTGTGGCAGAAGGGCGGCGCGGGCCCGGTCGCCGCGGTGCGCCAGTTCGACACCCGCACCGCGCCGCCCGACACCGCCTTCCACTACGCCGGGCTGAACAGCGAGGTGCTCGGCCTGGTGCTCTCGGCGGCGACCAGGATGCACCCGTCCGATTATCTGGGCAGCCGGATCTGGCAGCGCATCGGCACCGAGTCGGAGGCTACCTGGCAGGTCGATGCCGCCGGCCAGGAAGCCACCATGTGCTGCATCTCGGCGGTACTGCGCGACTGGGCGCGGTTCGGCGTGCTGCTGGCCAACGACGGCGCCTGGGACGGCCGACAGGTCATTCCCCGGCAATGGCTGCTGGACGCCACCACCGCCGCGCCGGGCAGCCCGTTCGCGCCGGGCGTCGCCACCCGGTTCTATGGCTATGGCTACCAGACCTGGCTGTTCCCGCCCTTCCCGGGCCTCGGGGAGCGTCGGCAGTTCGCCCTGCTCGGCGTCCACGGCCAGGCGGTCTTCGTGGACCCGCCATCGAAGCTGGTGCTGGTGCACACGGCGGTGCGCCCCAAGGCTTCGAACGACCCGATGGGCCCGGAGCTGAACGCGCTATGGGCGGCCCTGGTGCGCCAGTTCGGCCGTTAAGGCCAGGGCTCCGCTGGACCCATTCATGGGATCCAAGGGCCACCGGCCCTTGGTGGGTCCAGCGACTGTCTTCTTTGTCAAGCTGGTTGCCACGGTTTTTGGTCCCGGATGAGGGCATTGAGGATGGTAAGCAGCTTTCGCATGCAGGCGACGAGGGCGACCTTTCGCTTCTTTCCCTGCGCGA
>CAIMEK010000050.1 GCA_903839965.1 uncultured Acetobacteraceae bacterium
GCCCTCCACGTCGTCGTAGCCGTGCGCCACCATGGCGCCGTGCAGGCCGAGCAGCACGCCATCGAGCGGCAGGGCGGCCTTCACCTGGCCGATGATCTCGTCGCGCATGGTTTCGTAGTCGGCGCGGTTGGTGGTGCCGGCCGGCGTGGCGGCGAAGCAGCTGCCTTCGATGAGGGTGAACCCGTCGGCCACGGCGCGCCGCCGTGCAACCCAGAGTGGTGCCGTGCTGGACAGCGCGGTGTCGGCCGGGTGCTCGCCGGGGCGCAGGAACACGCCTTCACGGTAGGCCTGGATGGAGGTCGGCAGCGGGGAAAAGGTGTTTGTTTCGGTGGCGATCGTGGCAGCGAACAGGCGCATGTTTTGCATTCTCCCTTGCGCCGGGGAATGACACGCGCCGGCGCCTTGGGTGTCAATGCCGACTCGAAGCTGTCCCGCGCCCGGTGCAACCCTGCGGCCCCGCCCGGGCACGCCTGAAGGGGACAAAAGGCGCGGAAATCAGCGGTTTTCTGGTCATGCGCCGGGGGCTGGATGGAACGCTGGTTCCGCTGGGCGCCGTTGCGGCTTGACCATTTATCTAATTTTACATATATTGAGTTAGAAAAGATACGACCACGGGCGTAAAACAATGTCCGGCCCCATCAGCGACAACCTCGGCACGATCGACCTCCAGAACGGAGTCGACGTCAGTGCCCGTCCGGGCCAGACGATTGGCGGACCCGGAAACCTATTCCCCCGCTCATCCGCCGCCCCGTCGTCGCGTCGCACGCAACGATACACTTCGGCACCGTCAACGGTGTATCCTGCCGCCGTGGCTCGAAGGCTGCGGCGTCGCCAGGCCAGGCGCTGACGCGTAGCCGACGCTGCGGACAGGAGAAGGGAACATGTCCGGACTGACCTCTGACCAACTGGCCACGATCGCTTTCGAGACCGGCCTCGACGCCAACGGCAAGCTGAACTCGGTGAACGGCTGGCGCTGGAACGACGACATCCCGGCCACCTATGGCAAGGATGATGGCGACGGCGGCTCGGCGCACAAATGGGGCGGCGGGGCCGCGGGAACGTCGGGCGGAACCGTCAACTACTATTTCGACTCAGGGTCGAAGTGGTCGACCGCCGAGCAGGGCATCTTCACCTCGACCATGGCGCTGTGGTCGGCGGAGGCGAACATCACCTGCACGCAGGTCTCGACCCCCGCGGCCGCCACTCTCGTGTTCTACCGCTACGGCACGACCACCACGCCTCAGGGCGTGAAGCTCGAAAAGGGCAGCGCCTATTCCCTGGCCAGCTACGACACGGGCAAGCCGGGCGACACCACCCTGCCGGCGACCACCTCGGACTACGTGGCGATCGATACAAAGACCGACAACTGGTCGCAGCTCGCCTCCTTCGTAGCGCGCGGCGGGGAGGGCGTGGGCACCGTGGTGCACGAGCTGGGCCACGTGATCGGGCTCGCGCATACCGGCCCCTACAACGGCAAAGCCGAACCCAAGACCCAGCAATACAACGCCACCGACACCAAGCTCTGGTCGGTGATGTCCTATTTCTACCCGACAAACAAGGCAGCGAAATTCTACAACGATTACACGGTGACCGGCAGCGACTGGTCCGCCGGCGATTTCGACGCCGAACCGACCACCCCCATGATGCTCGACATCCTGGGGGTGCAGCGGCTGTACGGAACGCCCGCGACGACGCCGCTGAACAACGTCACCTTCGGCTTCAAGTGCACCATCCAGGGCGTCTGCAAGCCGTTCTTCAATTTCGACGTCAACAGCACCCCGGTGATAACGCTCTATGCGACCGGGACGAATAACACGTTCAACGTCTCCGGATGGTCGACGCCGTCCACCATCAACCTCAACCCCGGCACGTTCAGCAGCGTCGACGGGCTGAAGAACAACATCGGCATCGCCTTCGGCACCCGCATCGACAACTTCATCGGCGGCAAGGGCGACGACGTGGTGACCGTCAATGCCGACGCCGACACCATCGACGGCGGCGGCGGCAAGAATACCGTGGTGTTCAGCGGCAACTACGCCGACTACACAACGGGCTGGGCCGCCGACGGTGCGTACACCGTCAGCAAGGGTGGCATCACCGACACGCTGCGCAACGTGCAGTCCGTGCAATTAGCCTACCAGACCAGGGACGTTCCGCCCCCCACGGTCGCCAGCGTCACCGCCTCGCCGGGCAGCGGGAACGCGACCCTGGGCCGCACGGTGACACTGATGCTCGACATGAGCGCGCCGGTGACGGTGAGCGGCGGCGTGCCCACGCTGGGACTGAACGACGGCGGAACGGCGACCTACACCGGCGGTTCCGGCACCAACGCGCTGACCTTCAGCTACACCGTCGCCGCCGGCGAGCACACCACCGACCTCACGGTGAGCGACAATTCCTTCAACGGCGCGGTCATCCTCGACGCGGCGGGCGAGGCGGCCGTTCTGTGGGGCGCGATCGACGACCCGACCGGCCTCAGGGTCAGTGGCGAAGCCCAGTATCTCGACGTCAGCGGCGGCGGCACCTCCGACATTCTGTTCCGAGATCCCAACGGCGGCGGCGTCGGCGCCTTCATCATGAACAACGGCCAGCCGACCTGGACCGCGCTTGGCTGGGCCGATCCTTCCCTGCAGCTTGTCGGCATCGGCGACTTCAACGCCGACGGCACCGCCGACCTCGCCTTCCGCGACCTGACGGGCGGCGAGCTTGGCATGCTGGCCATGCACACTGGCCAGCCGGCCTGGACGGATATCGGCTGGGCCGATCCTGCGCTGCGGGTGATCGGCACCGGCGACTTCAACGGCGACGGCACCGCCGACATCCTGTTCCGCGACCCGACCAGCGGCAACCTCGGCGACTTCCTCATGCACAACGGCGTCCCGAGCTGGACCAGCATCGGCTGGGCGGACCCGTCCTGGCAGTCGGTCGGCACCGGCGACTTCAACGGCGACGGCACCGCCGACATCCTGTTCCGCGATCCGACCAGCGGCAACCTCAGCATGTTCTCGATGACCGCCAACCAGCCGACCTGGACCGACATCGGCTGGGCCGATCCTGCGCTGCGCATCGTCGGCGTCGGCGACTTCAACGGCGACGGCACCGACGACATCCTGTTCCGCGACCCCACCAGCGGCAACCTCGGCGATTTCCTCATGAGCAACGGCCAGCCGACCTGGGTCAATATCGGCTGGGTGGACCCGTCCCTGCAGGTAGCCGGCATCGGCGACTACAATGCCGACGGCACCGACGACATCGCCTTCCGCGACCCCGCGGGCGGCGGGGTGAGCATGCTGGCGATGAACAACAACAGGCCGACCTGGACCGCACTGGGCTGGGCAGCGTCGACCCTGCATGCCGCGGGCCAATAGACCAGGCGACTGACGGGAGCGTGCAACATGGCCGCCTTGACCACCGACCAACTGGCCACGATCGCCTTCGAGACCGGCCTCGACGCCAGCGGCGCCCTGACGACGACAACGGGCTGGCGATGGAACAATGATACCCCCGCCACTTACCTCGACGGCGGCTCGGGGCACAAATGGGGCGGCGGCGCCGCCGGAACCGCCGCAACCATCAGCTACTATTACGACTCAGGATCGAACTGGACCGCCGCCGAGCAGGCCACCTTTGCCTCGGCGATGGCGCTGTGGGCGGCGGTGGCAAACGTCAAATTCGTCCAGGCCGCAACGCCGGCCGCCGCCAACGCGGTGTTCTACCGCTACGGCACCACCACCACGCCCGCGGGCCTGACGCTCGACAAGGGCGAAGCCTATCTCAAGGTGACCTACAGCCCGGGCCAGACGGGCGATACCACCTTGCCGGCGACCCAATCGGCGTACATGTCGATCGACACCTCCACCGTCGGCTGGTCGCACCTCTCCTCGTTCACCTGGCAGGGCGGCGAGGGCGTGGCCACCGTGGTGCACGAACTGGGCCACCTGCTCGGGCTCGACCATGCCGGCCCGTACAATGGCCACTACAACAGCGCGACCCAGCAATTCAACGCCACCGATACGCAACTGTGGTCGGTGATGTCGTACATTCCGCCCACCGACACCAACGCGAAGTACTTTTCCAGCTATCCGGTCACCGGCACGGTCTGGGGCTACAGCAGCGGCGATCACGCCGGCACCTACACGGCAACCACCGTCATGCCGCTCGACATCCTGGGCGCGCAACGCCTCTACGGCACCCCCGCCACGACGGCGCTGAACAACGTGACCTTCGGCTTCAACTGCACGATCCAGGGCGCCTGCAAGCCATTCTTCGACTTCGTCAACATCGCCGCCGCGGCCACGGGCCGTCCGGTCACCACCAAGACCCTCACCGTGGCCGGCGCCGTGCGCGAGCCGCGGACCCTCACCGTGCCCCTCGGCACAAGCC
>CAIMEK010000051.1 GCA_903839965.1 uncultured Acetobacteraceae bacterium
CCCAGTTCCATGGCGATGGCGGCGTCCGAAGCGGTGCCGACCCCGGCGTCCACCAGAAGCGGAACGTGCGCCTGTTCGATCATGATCGACAGCATGGCCGGGTTCTGCACCCCGAGCCCGGAGCCGATCGGCGCGCCCAGCGGCATGATGGCGACGCAGCCCATTTCCTCCAGCCGGCGCGCCGCCACCAGGTCGTCGGCGCAGTACACCATCACCTCGAAGCCGTCCTTCAGCAGCGCCTCGGTGGCCTCGAAGGTGGCGGGCATGTCCGGGTAGAGGGTGGGGGGCGGGCCCAGCACTTCCAGCTTCACCAGGTTCCAGCCGCCGGCTTCGCGCGCCAGGCGCAACGTGCGCACGGCGTCGCGGGCGGTGTGGCAGCCCGCGGTATTGGGCAGGTAGGTGTATTTCTGTAACCGGAGCAAAACCCCGGGGCGGAGGGGCTGATTCTGGTTCCCCCGACGCGGGCATGTCTGAATCTATGTGGGGATGTCTGCTCCCCCCGACCTGGACACGGCTGTCCTCTGCCGATCTGAAGGCTCTGGTGCTGACGCTGTTGGCGCGGGTTGCGGAGTTGGATCGGACCGTGGCGGCGCAGCATGATGAGATCGCGCGGCTGAAGGGACTGAAGGGCCGCCCCGTGATCAAGCCGAGCGGCATGGAGAAGGGGACGGAGCTAAAGCTCGGCGGCAAGCGGGGCAAACGCCGCGGCCGTGGCAAGGTGACGCCCCGGGTCACGCTCGAGACCAAGGTGCTGCGTGCGGCGGCAGTGCCGCCTGGGTCGCAGTTCAAGGGCTACGAGCCGTATCAGGTACAGGACCTGGTGCTGTCCGCCCGCGTGGTGCGCTACCGGCGCGAGCGCTGGCTGACACCGACGGGCGAGACGATCGTGGCGCCGCTGCCCGGCGGCATAAGCGGTCATTTTGGGCCGGAACTACGGCGCTATGTGCTGATGCAGCACCACCAGGGCCAGGTGACCGTCGAACGTTTAGTCACGCAGTTGCAGGCGGTCGGCGTCAGCATTTCCAAACGGCAGGTCATGCGCCTGCTGATCGACGGGCAGGACGACTTCCTGGCGGAGAGCCGCGAGGTATTGCGTGCCGGGCTGGCGACGGCGAACTGGGTCACGGTCGACGATACCGGTGCGCGCCACCGCGGCGCCAACGCCGTCTGCACGCAGATCGGCAATGACAGCTTCGCCTGGTTCGGCACGACGGGCAGCAAGAGCCGGCTGAATTTCCTCGACCTGCTACGCGCTGGCCACACCGACTACCTGATCAACGACGCCGCGCTGGACTATATGCGTGAGCATGCGCTGGCCGGATCGGTGATCCAGCAACTGTCGACGCATCCGCAGCGGCGGTTTGCCGACCAGACCGCATGGACGCGGCATCTCGGGCAGCTTGGCATCGCCAACCTGCTGGCGACCCCCGACCCGGTGCGCATCGCCACCGAGGGCGCGCTGTGGGGCGCGGTGAGCGCGCACGGGTTCCTGTGCGAAGCCGTCGTTGTCAGTGATGACGCCGGACAGTTCGACATCGGCCAACATGCGCTGTGCTGGATCCATGCCGAGCGGCTGGTGCACAGGCTTGACACGTTCACCGATGCGCAGCGCGCCGCCCAGCAGCATGTTCGCTGCTTGATCTGGTGGTTTTATGCCGACTTGAAGGCTTACCGGCTCGATCCGACGCCGCGCCGACGCTGGGAATTGCGGGCGCGCTTCGAACGCATCTTCCTGCGCACCACCCGCTTTGCCACCCTCGATCGCCTGCTGCAGCGGCTGCACGCCAACAAGGCGGAGTTGCTGATGGTGCTCGACCACCCGGAGATCCCGCTCCACACCAACGGCTCGGAGAACGATATCCGTTGCCAGGTGACCAAGCGCCAGGTCAGCGGCGGCACCAGGACCGACATCGGACGTGACTGCCGCGACGCCTTCCTCGGCCTCGGCAAGACCTGCAAGAAGCTCTGCGTCTCCTTCTGGGACTATCTCGGCGACAGACTCGCCGTCGCCGGCGCCCCGGCCGTCCCCCGTCTCGCCGACCTCATCCGCTGCCGCCGCCAGCCCGCCTGACCGGCCAGTCGCCCCGGGATTATGCCCACGTTACTTATCGAGAAAGACCTAGAGCTGGCGGCCGGAAGAACAGCCGTCGCGCAGGTATTGCCAGCCCCGCTCACTGGCGCTCAGTTCACGGCCATGAGGCGGCAGGGGCATCAGTGTCAGATTGGCTGGCACAATCCGGCCATAGGCAACGTACCGGCCCGTACTGTGGCGAGCGCGCCGGTCTCGGTATCCTGGAATCTCACCCCTTCAAGTCGGACGGCATGGCTGCAATCAACCGTGGGAGGGAGTCTGCCAGACAGACCGAAAGTATTTTTGCCTCTCTCTCGCCAACGCTCACGAATGCATGCCGCATAACGCTGTCAATATATGCGCTGTCGCCGACATCGAGGCGCGTCGGCTCATAGTATTCCGTGTGCAGCTCGATACAGCCTGACAGCACATAAATGTACTCCTCGCCCTCGTGGCTTGCCCAGCTTTCTGGCGGCAGCACCTCACGGGTCTTGATGGTCATGAGTAGGGGCACCATCGCCTTTCGGGTCATCTCATTGCACGGGACAACGTAGTCGTAGCTATTGAAGCCGAAGCGCACGCCCTCTCCCGCCTTCGAGATGACCCTTCGGCCCATGGCAAAGCGAGGACTTGACGGACTCAGAATATCGTCGATGCGCACCCCGAGGGCACGAGCAACTCGCGCAATAGTATCAAAGGACGCGCCGCTTCTTGCATTTTCGACTTTAGAGAGAGTTGCGATCGCAACACCGCTCTCGTCCGAAAGCCGCGCCAGGGTCCAGTTTTTACTCCGACGTACCTCGCCAAGCTTACGCCCGATCCCCGGTTGCCCCATTACAACGGGCATATCGGGCCTGGCAACGTCTTCCGGTGCTAACCGAGCCCGGCGCTCCACAGGCACTTTCGTGGCGGGTTTCACCATCTACGACTCTCTTTTTTTCCGTACGGAAAAATGTTGATCTTTGAGACAACCGAGGAAACAATAGCCAAAGCTAGAGGGCCTTACCATGAAGGTTGCGATCGCGAGCTTCGAGTTCGAAGGGAACACCCTCTCGTCCCAGCTACATCGACGGGAGGATTTTGCCCGCAAGCTGTTTGCTGAAGGTGACGCGATCCTTCCAGCCATCGAACATCGCGATCTGGCGATCACCGGGGGCGCGGAAGTCCTACGTGGCGCTGGGCTTGAGGTCGTACCGATCCTGGTTGCACATGGCGGCTCAGGCGGACGGGTCGAAGACGCCTTTTACCGCGACATCCGCGACCGGATCCTCGCCGGAATCGAAGCGGCACGCCCCCTGGTCGGGGTCTTTCTCGCCCTGCACGGTGCGATGATCTCTGAGGAAGAAAACGATCCCGAGGGCGAGATCTTGGTACGCGTGCGCGCCCTTGTCGGACCGTATGTCCCTATCGCCGCCAGCCTGGACCTTCATGCCCACGTCACGCCGCAGATGGTCGCCGCTGCCGACGTGCTGGTCGGCTACGAAACGTATCCGCATGAGGACGCCCACGGTACCGGCCGAAGGGCCGCGGAGATCCTGGTCGGTGCGATCCAAGGACGGCTGCGGCCAGTGACGCGGCTGCGCCGGATCGACGCACTTGTGCCGGTGGCCGGCGGCGCAACCAGCGGAGATACGCCGATGGCCGCGGTACGCCGGTCGGCACGCAAGGCGGAACGGGAGGGGCGCGTCCTCTCCGCCAGCTATTTCCCCGTCCAGCCCTGGATGGATATTGCCGATATCGGCATCGCGGGCGTCGCGGTTGCAAACTGCGATCCAGCGGCCGCTGAGGCCGTTGCGGAGGAGATCGTGCGGGAGATCTGGGACCGGCGGCGGGAATTCGAAATTCCCTGCTTGTCGCCCGATGAGGCCGTGCGCAAGGCGTTGGCCAGCCCGTTCAGGCGCGTGCTGATCTCGGACGCTCCCGACTGCGTCGGCGGCGGCGCTCCGGGCGATGCCCCGGCAGTGCTGGCTGCCCTGTTGGGCCAAGCCACGGATGCTCCGTCCGCGGTATTGGTCGTGGATCCCGCCGCCGCCGCCGCCGCTCGGGCGGCCGGTGTCGGTGCCCGTCTCCGTACCAAGGTCGGCGCCGGCATCGACCCACGCTTCCATTCCCCTGTCGAAGTCGACGCGGTCGTCGAGAGTCTGCACCCGGGCACGTTTACCTATGCTGGTGGAATCAGCGCCGGGACGCCCGGCAACATGGGCGTCACAGCCGTCCTGCGTGCCGGTCAACTTCGGATCGTGGTTCCGACCTATGCGACCTACGAGTACGGCGATGAGCAGTATCGTGCCGCCGGGATCGATATCGGCAACTGTCGCATCGCAGTCCTCAAGAACCCGATGAACTTCAGGACGCTGCTCGATGACGAGACCACCTGGCTGATGGTGGACGGGCCGGGTCCCACGACACCAAGGCTGCAAAGCATCGATTGGCGGATCAAGCGCCGCCCATTCTGGCCCTGCGATGACCTGCCGGAGCCCTCTTTCCTCGGAGATACCCCGCTGTGAACAACCCCATCCTGTCCTGGCCGGCACATTCCCGCACCGTGCCGCCGCCACCAGTGGATCCGAGCTTCGCCGCAGGCACGGCCTGGATCGACGACAAGATCGTACCGGCCGCGGAAGCCACGTTGCCGTTGCTGGACTGGGGGTTCCTTCGCTCGGATGCCTGCCAGGAAACCATTTCCGCCTGGGATGGAATGCTGTTCCGACTCGACGATCACCTTGACCGCTTCCAGCGGTCGGTGAGCCGGCTGCGGATGACATCGCCGCTCGATCGGGCCGGTATCAGGCACGCCGTGCACGCCCTGATTGCCAGCGCCGGCTTCTGCGACGCCTATGTTCAGATCATCATGACCCGTGGCCGGCCGCCGATCGGCAGCCGCGACATTCGCCTGTGCTGCAATCGCTTCCAGGCATTCTGCATCCCCTATGTCTGGATTGCCCCACCGGATGTGCAGGAACGGGGACTGCACCTGCATATCAGCCGACGCCTGCGCGTGCCGGCTGCCTCCGTCGATCCCATGATCAAGCACTACCACTGGCTCGACTTCGAGATGGGGTTGCTCGAGGCCCATGAGGCCGATGCGGAAACGGTGGTTCTCTCCGACGCCGCCGGCAACATCACGGAAGGGCCTGGCTTCAATCTGTTTATGCGCCAGGGCGAGCGGCTTTTGACGCCACGCTCGGGCATGCTTGACGGGATGACCCGGCGCACAGTGCTGGAGCTGTGCGCGGAGCTATCGATCCATGTCGAGGAGGCGGACATCGGCGCCGAGGTGCTGCTCGCCGCCGACGAAGTATTCCTCACGACCACCGCCGGCGGCATCCTGCCTGTCACGCGCGTGGACGACACGACCATCGGCAACGGCCCAGGCGGGATCACCGCCCGTCTGCACCAGGCCTACTGGTTCCGCCGCGCGGCGGGTTGGCACGGTGAACCGGTAAACTATTCCGTATTAACAACATAAGCGACAACTCTGGAGCAGACACGATGAAGCGGCGTACCTTCGTAGGAGCCGGTCTCGGTGCAGCCGGGGGAGCGATGCTGGCGCGCCCCGCGCTGGCGCAGCCGGCCTCCGCCAGAACCCTTCGGTTCGTGCCCGAGGTCAATCTCACTGTCCTCGATCCGATCGTCACCACTGCTGCTGTCTCGACAACTCACGGCTACTGCGTGTTCGACACACTGTACGGCGTTGACGAGCAGCTTGTGCCGAAGCCGCAGATGGCCGAGGGCGACAAGACTTCAGAGGACGGCCGGACCCACGAGATCACGCTCAGGGAAGGGCTGCGCTTCCACGACAACGAGCCGGTGCTTGCTCGCGACTGCGTCGCAAGCCTGCGGCGATGGGGGCAGCGCGACAGCTTCGGTCAGGCGCTATCGGGCTTCGTGGACAGCTGGGAAACCGCCGACGACCGGACAATCCGGATCCGCCTGAAGCGGCCGTTCCCGCAGTTCGCGCGTGCTCTCGGCAAGCCGCATTCCTCGCCGGCGTTCATCATGCCGGAGCGGATCGCGAATACCAGCCCGATGACACCGATCACGGAGATGATCGGCTCCGGCCCCTTCCGCTTCAAGGCAGACGAGTACATTTCAGGCAGCCGGGTGGTCTACACGCGATTCGAAGGCTACAAGCCGCGGCAGGAGCCCGCCTCCTGGAGCACCGGCGGCAAGCAGGTGCATTTCGACCGGGTCGTATGGAGCATCATGCCCGATGCCGCGACCGCAGCGGCGGCTCTGCAATCCGGCGAAATCGACTGGTGGGAGACCGCACAGGGCGATCTCGTCCCCATGCTGCGGAAAGAGCCGAAGCTAACCGTCCGGCACCTCGATCCGCTCGGCATCATCCTCGGCATGCGGTTCAACCACATCAATCCACCCTTCAACAACATTTCGCTGCGTCAGGCGATCCTCTCGGCGGTGAACCAGGAGGACTATCTGCAGGCAGTGACCGGCGGCGACAGCAGCAGCTATCGCATCTGCCGGGCCATGTTCCCGTGCGGACTGCCGGGTGTCGGGGAATTAGGCGCAAGCGTGATGAAGCAGCCGCCCGATCTCAACCGGGCGCGGGCCGCCGTGGCTGCCTCCGGCTATCGTGGAGAAAAGATCGTGCTGCTGAACGCGACCGATCATCCGATCATCGCGCCGCTCGGTGAGATCACCGCGGACCTGCTGCGCAAGCTGGAGATGAACGTCGACGTACAATCGATGGATTGGGGCACGGTGGTGCAGCGCCGTGTGTCGACCGAGCCCGTCGAGCGGCGCGGGTGGAGCATCTTCCACACGACATGGCCCGGCTCCTCGGTCACCAACCCGGCGGAGAACCTTTATATCCGCGGTGCCGGAGCAAAGGGCTGGTTCGGCTGGCACGACAACCCCGAGCTTGAGGAACTCACCGCCAAATGGCTGACCGCCGGCACCCCGGCCGAAGCGCAGCTTCTGATGGATGAAATTCAACTGAGCGCACTGCGCACGGTGCCGGTCGTGCCGCTTGGGCAGATGCTGCCGAACACTGTCCATCGAAGCGAGCTCAGGGATATCCTGACCGCATCGGCGCCCTATTTCTGGAACGTCCGGCGGGTCTAGGGTTGCTTTCGACGTTCGACCTGTTCAGGGTCGCCGGACGTTCTGAATCCGGGGCAACGCGAAAGGTCGAACGGCAATCAGGAAAGTTCGGCCGTCTCCGGTCGACGCATCCATGTGGAACACGCCTGCGAAGCAGCGTCCGGCTGCACGTGAGCAAGGAAGGTTGAGAATGGCTGAGTGGCTGAAGCAGGGCGCCAATGCGGGGACGGTGGCCGAAGCGGACCGGCAGGTGCGGGAGACGGTGGAGGCGATCCTCGCCGACATCACCGCCCGGGGCGACGCCGCGGTGCGGGAACTCTCCCGGCGATTCGACAACTGAGACCGGGCCGAGTACCGCCTTAGCCCCTCCGAAATCGATGCCTGCCTGGCCGAACTCTCGGAGCGGGATCTCAAGGATATCGCCTTCGCGCAGACTCAGGTGCGTAATTTCGCGCAGCACCAGCGCGAGGCGCTGCGGGACATCGAAGTCGAGACGTTGCCGGGAGTCGTGCTCGGCCACCGTAATATTCCTGTCAACGCGGCAGGGTGCTACGTGCCGGGCGGCAAATATCCCCTGCTCGCTTCCGCCCACATGTCGATCATCACGGCCAAAGTGGCCGGTGTGCAGCGGGTGATCACTTGCGCCCCGCCGTTTAACGGCAAGCCGGCACCCGCTATCGTTGCGGCACAGCACATGGCGGGCGCGGACGAGATTTTCTGCCTCGGCGGTGTTCAGGCCATCGGTGCCATGGCTCTCGGAACGCAGAGCATCCAGCCCGTGGACATGCTGGTCGGCCCGGGGAACGCCTTCGTGGCCGAGGCCAAGCGCCAGCTCTTCGGCCGGGTCGGCATCGACCTGTTCGCCGGGCCCACGGAGACGTTGGTGATCGCTGATGACAGTGTGGATGGCGAGCTCTGCGCGACCGACCTGCTGGGCCAGGCCGAACACGGGCCGGACAGCCCCGCAGTGCTGCTGACTACCTCGCGGAAATTGGCCCAAGCCACGATGGCGGAGATCGAGCGGCTGCTCACGATTCTCCCCACCGCAAGGATTGCCCGTCAAGCCTGGGCGCAGCACGGTGAGGTTATCGTGGCGGAAAGCGACCAAGAGATGGTGCAAATCGCCGACGTCGGGCGCTCCTGGCGTTTCGCCATCACGTGACCGAGCTGTGGCGCCGCGCACTGCGACGCCGCAGCCAGAAGGATGGCAGCACCTGGGAGCGGGTCGGACGACTGGTCGATGAATGGCTACCCAAGCCGCGCATTCTCCATCCATGGCCGGACAAGCGCTTCGCCGTCAGACACCCAAGGCAGGAGCCGGATGCCTTAATTGGGCACGTCCGGATCTGTGCGGGGGGCGCGGGGCAACCCGCGTTCCTACCGCGATAAACCCGTGGCAGATATGGATCGGTGACGGGTTGATCCGCTTGCGGACGCCGAAGAATGGCGGATTTCTGCAGGTGCCGTTCTGCTATCGCGTCAATGCTGCACCTGCGTGCCCGGACTTTTGCCCCGATTACCTGGCTATCGATCCCGCCTGCACCAACATTGAGTCAGAGCCCAAAAGGGACCCCAATCGGCGTCCAAACGGGGCTCTGGCGCGGACTTGGTGCAGGTGATTGCCGTGAATTATGCGGGCCTGAGCAGGCGTGCACGAAGGAGGTCCAGCTTCGCTCGTCCATACATCTGTCGCTTCACCAGCTTCAGCTTGGTGTTCTGCCCTTCGGTCTGGCCGTTCGACCAGGGTTGCGTGAGGGCGGCGTGCACGCCAGCACGATCTTGAACAATGCCCTTTGCGAAGGACCCCAGCAGGCCAGGCGCGGCATCCGTGATCCACGGTTCCAGATCGGAGCTCAGGCGACGTCGGATCATACCGTGGAAGCGGTCCATGAGATCGCGCGCCATCACCAGCGCCGGCACGGCGCCCTCGATGATCGCCAACGTGCGGGCGGCGGTCTTGGACAGAGCATCCCGTTCGCTCGTCATCATGCGGGCGATGTCACGCGCTGATGGAACCTTGTGCGGTCGACCTCCGCCCGCGGGAGCCACTTCCTCTTTCCGTCGCCGGGTTGCCCATTCCGAGACCACACGGAGACCGCCTGTAAAGCCTGCCGCTTTCAACCGACGCCACAAAGCGGCACCATTCCGGCAGCCATTCGCCCAGTCTGCATCGAGGACCTTCAGGAACGGGCCAAGCGAACACAGCCGGCTGCGGAAGACATCCGTGCGGCCGCCGCGCACCACCTGACGGACCAGCCCACGCGACTTGCTGGTGCGGCGGACAATCTCCTTGATTGCCACACCCTGCTCCGCCAGTGCGAGGATAGCGGCGTTCTCTTCCTCACGGCGCAACCAGCCGGAATGCTGCCGGCGCTCGGCACAACTCAGCACCATGGGGTCGACAACATCGGTGCCGACGGCCTTGCGGATCGCCTGCATCGACCGCTGCACGGCGGTGAGGAACGCCGCACTGGCGTTCTCCATCAGGTGCCAGCGGTCGGCAACCTGGATCGCCTCGGGGCGCCCATCGGTGGCAGCTTGTATATAGCCAGCACCACGATCCCGCGCGATGACGGCGATCGAGGGTCGTGCGGCAAGCCAGGCGGCAACAGTCGCTGCCTCACGGTCGGGCAGAAGATCGATGATGCGGCGTCGCTCCAGATCGCAGATGATCGTGCCGTAGCGCTGCCCGCGCTTGAATGCCCAGTCATCGATGCCGACAACACGTGGCACCTCCGCTAGCGGCACCGCATGACGTCGGACGACGCGCAGCAAGGTGTCCTTGCTGACCGGCAGAAGAAGGCGCCGCGCGAAACCTTGACCTGGCCGCCCGCCCAGGGCCAAGCCAAGATGGTGCACGATACCCTCCAGCTGCGTCGTGCGGCGGGCGAACGGACGCGCTGCCGTGGCCACCAGCCGCTCCGTGAAGATCCGCTGATCGCAGGTCGGCAGGGCACAACGAAACCGACGGGTCCTGACACTGATCCGCACCGCCCGGCCCTGCGACGGCAAATCCGCCAGGGATCGCTGATAGGTGCTGTGGATCCGTGTCGAGGCAGAACCACGGTTGGACACACCGCGGTCGTCAATGCCGGGCGGGCCACAATGAGCAGCCCGGCTGCCTCGGTCTCGACCCGCTCGACGACCAGCCCGCACGGCGCGAGCGATAGATCGCGTCCCATCATGGACATCCTTCACCAGAAGGCCCCTATGCTCAGCCCGAATTGCACCAACATTGAGTCTGAGCCCTTTTTCCACGCCGAAACACATGCTGCGGGTGATGGGGGAGCATAGCCTGCTGTCGCCACATCGCGCCCGCACGCGCACGGACGAGCCGCACGACCGCAAGATCATCACCACGGCGCCCAACGTGATGTGGGTGGCTCTGCTAGCGAATGTTGGCCCAGGAGTGCTGACGGATTTTGGCCCACCCCCTGTCCCTCAACCTACGGTCGCCCGATTGGATCGGGGGGCCTGGCGTGGACTGGAGAGCCAAAGTGGATTTGTTCGAGCAGCTTC
>CAIMEK010000052.1 GCA_903839965.1 uncultured Acetobacteraceae bacterium
GCGACCAAGGCCCGCGGAGTGGTGCCGGGAGGCTGGAGGGGTGGCCTCAAGATCGACGCCAAGCCCGGCCACAAGGCACAGCGGGAGCGCGCCGACGCATTCGCCGGGCCCCTGAGCGCCGGGTAGGATAATCCACGCTCAATTGACCCTCGCGGTGACCCTGCTGACCTTCGCGGTGACCCTGCGGATACCACCGAGTAGCGCCCGGACTTGGAACGGCTTGGGAAGAAACGCCTCTCGTTCGTCCATGGCGCGATCGTTCATCAGCCAGGGCCGCCCGCTCATGAAGACGACGGGCAGCCTGGGCCAGCGCCGCCGTGCCTCAGTGGCCAACTGGAAACCGCTCATTCCGGCCCCAAGGTTCAGATCGGTCACCAGCACGTCCGGCGGGGCCGTCATCGTGAGTGCGTCCTCCGCGCTGCTGGCCAGTGTGACATGAAAGCCGGCCCCCTCAAGCACTTCGACAAGGATGTCCAAGATGGCCGTCTCGTCATCAACCAAAAGCACGTTCATGGCGCGTTCCCCGGCCAGGAGTAAATCCAAGGCCGTCGCAATAGAACACCCTTTTTTGGAGCGACGATGGTCACTATTAAAGGAGGCTTGGCCAACTATTTTTATGAACGATGCCAGAATTATTGCGATACTTCGCAACTTCAAGGGAATTAGGGAACCACACCCGGCTGCCTCCACGTGGCCAGACAGTGTCCCGCAGTGCCCCCGGTGTTGGCGAAGGCCGGGTTTGTGCGGGGCCGTCTTCGGCCCGCGCAATTCGCATGCCCCGGCCGCGCTGCAGTCGGCTCCTCGAGTGGACGGCGCACCCGCGGCTTGGCGCTACCTATCTGCTACCTTGTCCCGCGGAGGCACTTACCGGTGCCATGTATACATATTGAAAAAATGGTGCTGT
The DNA here is from genome assembly GCA_903839965.1 of uncultured Acetobacteraceae bacterium. Classification (GTDB taxonomy): domain Bacteria; phylum Pseudomonadota; class Alphaproteobacteria; order Acetobacterales; family Acetobacteraceae; genus Rhodovastum. The sequence goes on from CAIMEK010000052.1 coordinate 905, forward strand.
TGGAGGGGATTGAACTCTCGACCTCCCCCTTACCAAGGGGGTGCTCTACCACTGAGCTACAACAGCGCCGGGAAACCGATGCGGCGGATTACCTAGCCGCATGGGAGGGCGCACGCAACCCCTATCCGGCCAAACGCGCCTATGGCGACGCCACGCGTCCGGCTATTCTGCCGGCCACGCGGCGGCGATAAGGAAGGACGCATCCCATGGCACTCTCCCCCCTGGCCGGCAAGCCGGCGCCAGCCGACGTGCTGGTGGACCTGGCGGCCCTGGAGGCGGCCTACCGCAATGGCCGGCCCGACCCCGCCAATCCCGCCGAGCGCGTGCAGTTCGGCACCAGCGGGCATCGCGGCAGCGCGCTCTCCGGCTCGTTCACCGCCGCGCATATCCTCGCCATCACCCAGGCCATCTGCGAGCACCGCGCCGCCCAGGGCATCGACGGCCCGCTGTTCATGGGGCGCGACACCCACGCGCTCTCCGCCGCGGCGCAGCGCACCGCGCTGGAGGTGCTGGCGGCGAACGGCGTGACCACGCTGATCCAGCGCGACGACGGGGTGACCCCCACGCCGGTCATTTCGCGCGCCATCCTGGTGCACAATGCCGGCCGCACCCGCCAGCTCGCCGACGGCATCCTGATCACGCCGTCGCACAATCCGCCCGAGGACGGCGGCTTCAAGTACAACCCGCCGAACGGCGGCCCCGCCGACACCGACGTGACGCGCTGGGTGCAGGACCGCGCCAACGCCCTGCTGGCGGACGGCAACCGCGACGTGAAGCGGCTGGGCGAGACCGCGGCGATGGCGGCCGAAACCACGCACCGGCACGATTTCGTCCGCCCCTATGTCGACGACCTGCGCCGGGTGGTGGACATGCCCGCCATCCGCTCGGCCGGGCTGCGGCTCGGCGTCGATCCGCTGGGCGGGGCCTCGCTGCCGTACTGGCATCCGATCGCGGAAACCTACGGGCTCGACATCACCGTGGTGAACGAAAGCGCCGACCCGCGCTTCGACTTCATGACCCTCGACCATGACGGACGCATTCGTATGGACTGCTCCAGCCCGTATGCGATGGCGGGGCTGATCGCGCTGAAGGACCGTTTTGATCTCGCCTTCGCCAACGATCCCGATGCCGACCGGCACGGCATCGTCGCGCC
>CAIMEK010000053.1 GCA_903839965.1 uncultured Acetobacteraceae bacterium
ACGTCAAGGTCCAGGTTCGGCGGAAGCCGCGCCAGAACCGCCGCAAAGGAATCCAACGAAACCGAAGATGTCTGATGCATCTTCGCGATGAATCGTACCCCGCCGAGCCGCGTCAAAGCCTATTTTAGTGCCTATGGGGCAGAGCCCTCGCCTTCCCCTTACCCGAACGCCCCCACCTCATGGGTAATGGCGGTGGCGATTTCGCGGATCAGTTCGAACTGGCGGCGCATCGGCGTGAAGATGCGGGCGTGTTCGCCGGCGTAGGCCTGCGCTGAACTGGGCCCCGGCGGCTCGGCGTAATCGCAACCCGCCGAGGCGTCCGGAGCCTCGGGAAAAATCTCCGCCAGCAGGGTGAGGGAGGCGGGGATTTCCAGGCGCAGCACGGCCGCCTCGAGGTCGCGGCGGGTGACGCCGTGGCGGGGGGAGAATTCGGGGATGCCGGTGGCGAGCAGCCAGATGCGGTGGATCAGCGCAAGGCGCAAAGCGTGCAGCAGCAGTTCGCGCGCGGCCATGCCGGGGGCGTCCGGCCAGGCGGCGCGCAAGGACAAATGGTCGGCCTGGACGCGGCGGAACATCGACTGCACGTCGGCCCACAGGTCGAGCCGTTCCAGCGCCTGCGCCACCAGGACGAGCGCCTCGTGGCGGCCGGGGCGGGTGGTGTGGGCGGCGCGGTCGAGCCAGGTGCCGGGGTCGAGGGTGCCGACGGTGGCGCGCAGCACGTCGAGGTCGGAATGCGCGAGCGCGTGGGTGGCGAGGTCGAGCGCGCGGTGAAAGCGCCGGCTCGACTGGCGCATTTCGGGGAAGGTTTCGGGGTGGCGCGCGGCGGCGACGCCCAGGCCTTGCAGGGTGTTCGCCAGCCAGCCGAGCTGCTGGAGGATGGCGTTGTTGGGGATTGCGCGCAGGTCGCGGGGGTGGCGGATGCGCGTGGTGGTGCCCATGCCGTCGGCCTGGCGGGCGGGCGGGCGCGAGCCGGTGGCGTCCAGCAGGGCCGGGCCGAAGGCGCCGAGCAGGGCGCCGTAGCCGGCGTCCTCCACCAGCCCGCCCATGCTGGCGCGGACGGTGGCAAAGAAATCGGCGGCGAAGTCGGGGTCGGCGTAGATCGGGTCCTCGATCGGGCCGGCGGCGGGGTGGAAGGCGTGCTCGGCGATGCGGGCGACGGTGGCCAGCGCCAGCTCGGGGGTACCGAACAGCAGGTAGCCGTCGCCGCCCTGAAACGCGCTTTCCTCGCGCACGGCGAGGGAGGCTTTGTTCAGCGCCTGGCGGCTGGCGGTGGGGGAGAGGTAGCGCAGGCGGTCGGCCAGCGAGCCGGGATGGGCGCCGCGGCCGACGCTTTCGCCGTGGGTGTCGAACAGCACCACTTCGACGCCGGAGATGCGATGGCGCGACAGGGTGGCGGCGATTTTCAGGCGCAGGCGCTCGATGAGGTAGGTGGCGGCGGTCTGGCCGACGTAGCGGCCGGAATCCGAGTAGCCGAATTGCAGCGCCAGCCGGCCGGTGCGCTGCAGGTAGGCGCGCCAGTGCGGGCTGCGCAGGGCCTCGTCGAGCACCTCGGCGCCGCGGCCGAGCGCCTCGGCGGTTTCGAACAGCGGGCTGATCTCGACGTGGTCGGCGATGCCGAACAGGCGGGCCAGCCAGAGGGCGGCCAGCAACGTGTAGCCGCTCTCGGTCTCGGCGATGAGGAAGCGCACCGGCACCGAGCCGTCCACGTGCTTGACGATCTGCGCCACCGTCATCATCAGGCGGGCCGCGGAGGCCTGCTCGGCGATCAGGGCGCCGAAATCGACCGGCACGGGCTGCACGGTGTCGAGCGCGGCGTTGATGGCGCCGAGCAGGGAGCGCCGGCGGGCGGGGTCTTCCGGCGGGTCGGTGATGCCGAGGCGCAGCCGCACCACGTTGTGCACCTGGGCCGCGTTGAGCCGCACATGGGTGTGCGCCAGGGAGAGGCCGTGCGCGGCCAGCCCGGCGCGGGCGGTGCACAGGCGGAGCTGCTCGTCGCCCTCGGCGGCGGCGATGGCGGGGGCGAACAGGGCCAGCACCGGCTCGGGCGTGCGCAGCGCGGCCTCGCCCTGCTCGACCAGGGTGTGGGCGAAGGCCGCCACCGCGGGCGGGTCGGGCTGCGGCGGACAGGCGGCGGACTGGACGTCGAGCGCGGTCAGCGCGGCGGCGACGCGGGCGGCGATGGGGGCGGCGTGGGGCAGGCCTTCGAGTTGGCGGGCCAGGCGCTGCAACTGCAGCCGCTTCATGCGCAGGCGCAGCCGGATGGTGTCGAGCCAGCCGATATCGGTGCGCCCGTCGGTGTCGTAGCCGACCCAGCTGGCCATGATGAGCGGGCGCGGGGCCAGCTCGGTCCAACGGTCGGGCCAGGAGCCGCGGGCGGCGACCAGCATGGCGGCGCCGAGGGAGTCGAGCGCGTCGCGGCCGCGGGCGATGGCGGCGGTGGCCTGGGCGAATTCCTCCTCCAGGGTGAGTCGCCGCGGCCGGTGCGAGGGGAAGGAGGGGGCGGGGTGGCCGCAGGCGGTCGCCGCCAGGGCCTCGGCGATCTCCGCCGGGAGGGCAAACGTGGGGTGGGCGGTGAACACGGCGGCGTAGCGGCTGCGCTGCACGGCGTCGCGGAATTCCGCCCAGCGCACCGGGCTGTCGGACGGGTCCGGCCGCAGCACCACCCCGGCCACCCGCTCCAGCGCCGCCTGGTTGGCCGCGCGGTCGGTGCCGCCGACATAGGCGGCGAGGCGGGCGGCGCGGTCGGCGAAGGCGGCGTCGCGCAGGGCGCGCACCAGGCCCCATAGCGCGTCGTCGTCGAGGTGGCCGTCGTCCATGCGGCGGGCGATGGCGAGTGCAACCGAAAGCACCGGGTTGCCGAACGGGTCCTCGTCGGAGGCCTGCTGGGCGCGGGCGATCAGCGCCAGCAACTCGGCCACCACCTCGTCGCCGGATGGTCGAACCGGTTCCCCCGCCTGCGCCGCTGCCATGCCTGCCCCGTCGGTCATACGCGCTCCGTGCTGCCGCGCAGCATCGCCTCGCGGCCGGTTGGACGCAATGCGCGGAGGGGGTGGGCTATGTCATCCGCCCGCCAGCAGGGCACGCAGGCCGGCGGAGCGGTGTTCGCCGGCCCCCGCCAGCGCCGCCTGCAGCATGGCGCGCAACGCCGGGCAGAACGCGGCGTGGGCGGCGTTCGGCCGCAGCCCCTCCAGAACGGCGCCCTGCCCGTTCGCGCGCATGGCGGCGAACAGGTCGCGTGTCGCCTTTTGCCGCTGATCCGGGTCCAGCGGCGGAACCTGCTGGTATTTGGCCGCTTCGGCCAGATGCTTCATGGCCGCCGCGATGGCATCGAGGTCGGCCTGCGGCAGCGTGCTGAGCTCGTTTCCCTTGCCGCCATGCGCGAAGGTCCAGCAGGCTTCGGGGTTGTTTTCCTGCAAGCGGGCCACGGCGACGGTGAATGCCGCGGCGAAGCGGATCAGCGCTTCGTCGGGGGCGGTTTTCAACAGGGCTCTGGCACTGTTCAGGTTCGGCGTTTCGGCGCTGCGAAGCGCGAGCACCGCATCGGGAGGGTCGGCCGTGGTGACGTGCATCGCGCGCAGTTCGGCCTGGGAGGGGACCCATATCTCCGTGGGAGGCGTGGCCAGGACGTGGGCAATGAAGTCCTGCGGCATGCCGACGCTCTCATAGGCCTGGCGAAGGGCCCGGTTGCCCGGTTCGCTTGCGCCGCCCTTCTCCGAATGGGCCTGGTGGAAGCCGACCCGCGCGTCCGGTGCGACCCAGCGCTGACGTCCGCCGAGGAAGGCCAGGGTGCAGGCCGAGGCACAGCGGTTGCCGACGTAGGTGGCCAAGCCGCGCTTGCGGATCGCAGCCGCCACCCGCACGGCGGCGCCGACGTTGCCGCCCGGGCTTTCGAGGCGCACCACGCGGAGGTCGCGTTCCTGGGCGATCACGGTTTCGAAATCGGGCGCCAGGGCGGGGGAGAAGCTGCCGTACACCTCAAGGATCGTGCGGTCCGCCACCAGGCGCATTTGGAACGGCGTGCCGAATTCGTCCGAGAGCGGAGGGTCCGCGGCGATGGCGTTGCCACGGGCGAGGGTCAGCGCGAGCGCCAATGCCCCGCAGAACGACAGCGCGATGCGTCGCAGGGTGCGCAGGCCGGGCATCGGGGCATGTCTCCGCAACGGGAACAACTTCGAAACACTATCATTTCGGTGGTTCGGAGGGAATCGTTGCGGCGTGCGGCGTTGCAAGGTGCGTTGCCGGGATTGTGAGGGCGTTGCGCCCGGCGGGCTCAGTGTGAGGCGGCGCCGCTCCATTCCGCCAACTGCGTTTCCTGCTTCAGGCGCAACCGACGAAAATCGACTGCGGCGAACAGGTCGTCGAGGTCGGGCGTGCGCCCGGGTGCCAGCGGCAGCGTCGTGCGTACTTCTTCGATGAAGCGCGCACGAATAGCCGGAGCGGCATCGAGATAGGTGTCATGCCACCAGGCCAGGATGCGCGGACGTGCTTCGGCCAACGCGGCCGCCCCGACGATACGATCCCGCTTGCTGTCGCGGTTCACGGCGGTCGCAACCGGCAACAGGTTCCACAGATCTCCGCAGGGCCACGCCGACCAGGGCAGGCAATGGTCGATATCGAAGCGATCGCGCAGATTGCGCTGCGACCAGATGCAGGCCAGCACGTCGCCACGCGCGATCCGCTGCTGCGCCAACGCACGCACGAACGTGGTATCACGTTCCGGCTCGAGCCAGCGGAGCGCCGCCAGCACGTCATCGGTCGGCACGGTACGGCCAGTGCGTGCGGCGTACTCCTGGGTCTTGCGGACCCATTCGGCCACCAGCATCGGTTCCAGCCACGCCGCCATGCGGCGAAGCGCCTGCCACACCGCCAGCGGGACCCGGGTGGCGCCATATTCCCACAGCGTCTCATGGTCGAGCACGAACCGGCCGGCACCAGACGGCCGTCTTGCATAGTTGGTTGCGAAGACCGGCGTGTCGTCGCTGTAGGTCAGATGGCGCGCCGGCATTACAGCGATCACACGCGCAGAGGCCGCCAACGCAGCTCGCAGCGCCAACCCGGCATCATCCGCGAAGCTGGCGCCCGGACGCAGGTCGAACGGTGCGAGCCCGCCGAGAGCGCGAAATGCATCGGTTGCAAAAGCTGGGTTGTCCCGCGGCATCTGCGGCAGGCCGCGTTCGACCAGCGGCTTGTACATACGGATCCAGTATAGCGCGATCAGCCCAAGCGGCAGTTCCACATCGTCCCCTGCCTCGCGCGCGACATTCGGCGAGGTATCGGCGATGCGGGCGATGCAACGCAGCAGCGCCAGCTTGTAGGTCGATGATTTCTCCTGCCTCAGGATCACGCTGCGCAGCAACGGCAGCGCGCCGCCACCATCGTCGGGAAGGTCGAGGATGACGGTTTGCCACGAGACGTCGGCGCGCCCGCCGCGATCCTCGGTGCGCCGGGTGGCCACCCGCAGCGCCAAGCCGTGATCGAGGCCGAGCCGCTCGACTTCGTCGGCACCCACCGGCCACATCGGCCGGTCCCCCGGTGCCGGACCATGACGCAGCGTGAGCACGATACGCCCGCCGGGCTTCAGCAGCATGGCCAACTTGCGCATTGCCCGTGGTCGCTCCTCGGGCGGCAGATGCATCCATACGCCGCTCAACCAGATCAGGTTGAAGTCGAGCCCGAGCCGATGCACGGCCGCCAACCCGGGCAGCCGGTCGTCCACCCAGCGGATCGTTGCGGAATCATGCAACCTCGCCGCTTCCCGCCGCATTGCGTCGGCGGGCTCGGCCGCCACGACGTCCCAGCCCCGGCCCGCAAACCAGGCGGCATCCCGCCCGCTGCCGGCACCCACGTCCAGCAGCAGGCCGGGTGTCGCCGGGATGAAGGCCATCGCGTCGCGGTGGACATCGTCGAAGCCGAACGCCTCGTAGGTTTCGGCGAACTCGCGGAAACCGCGATGGTATGGCGTGACGGTATCCCAGCTCATCGGGCAGCCGTGCGGATGCGGCCCGAATCATAGCGTGGCCCGGAGGGTGCGGGAAGCGCCTCGGTCGGGGCGCCGCGCGTCTCAGAGCATTCCCAGCGCCTGCAGGTCGGTTTGCAGTTGCTCGGGCGAGGTGAAGCGGATGCCGCGCAGGCCACACTGTTCGGCCGCGGCGATGTTGGCAGGGGAATCGTCGATGAACACCGCCCGCGCGGGATCGATGCCGTGCCGTTCCAGCAGCAGCGCGAAGATGCGGAGGTCCGGCTTGATCAGGCGCTCCTGCCCCGACACCACGATGCCGCGGAACCACTCGAGGAAGGGGAACCGATGCCGCGTGAGTTTGAAGGTTTCGGCCGACCAGTTGGACAGCCCATACAGCTGCACGCCACGTTCGCGCAGCTTTGCCAACACCGCGACGGTGCCCTCGATGGCGCCCGGGATCATCTCGTCGAAATGCCGCAGCCAGGCGGTGATCAACGCCTGCTTGTCGGGATGCCGCGCAATCGCCTCGGCTTCGGCTTCGGCGAAACTGCGGCCGGCATCCTGGCAACGATTCCATTCCGGTGTACAAACGGTGGCGAGAAACTCCTCCACCGCCGCTTCGTCGCCGTCGAACAGCCGGCGGTAGAGAAGGCGTGGATCCCAGTCGATCAATACCCCGCCGAAGTCGAACACGGCGGTGTCGGGCGTAACGTCGGGTGCCATGTCGGCAAAACTCTCCTGCAGTGGCGGGCGGGCCGCCTGGGTCGTCGGATCGAGGCCCGCAGCACATAACACGGCCCAGGGCAAGAATGAAACCTCACGGGGAAGTCGGCGTGCGCGGCCGGATTGACAAAAAACTTTGCCGCCGCGGTGAATAAACCGCCCCCCGGCCTGGTCGATACACCGGCAGCAAGCCAGAACGGGGGTTCCTCATGGACGGACAACACGAAACCGAGAATGCCGCCGGCACGCATCGCCGGGGCTTGCTGAAATGCATGGCCTGGGCGGGCACCGGCGTGCTGTGGACCGTCAGCGGCGGCGTGCCGCGCTCCGCGCTGCTCGGCGGTGCGGCGATGGCCGCGACGCCCACGACGGGCGAACTCACCTTCATGCAGATCAGCGACAGCCATATCGGCTTCTCTGCACCGCCGAACACCGACGTGGCCGGCACGCTGGGGGCGGCGATCGAGCAGGTGAAGCAGCTCAAGGGCGATGCATCGCTGCTGATCCACACCGGAGATGTGAGCCATCTCTCGCGCGCCGGCCAGTTCGACACGGCGGAGCAGATCATCAAGGGCGCCGGTCTCGACACCCACTACGTGCCGGGCGAGCACGACGTGCTCGAGGAAGAGGGCAAGACGTTCTTCGAGCGGTTCACCAAGGGGGCCGGCAAGGGCTACTACAGCTTCGACCAGCAAGGCGTGCATTTCGTCGGCCTGAACAACGTGCAGAACCTCAAGGCCGGCGGCCTCGGCGGCCTGGGGCACGAGCAGCTCGGATGGCTGGAGAAGGATCTGAACGGACGTCCGGCCAGCCAGCCGGTCGTCGTATTCGCGCACATTCCGCTGTGGACGGTCTATCAGGACTGGGGCTGGGGCACCGATGACGGCACCGAGGCGCTGGCACAGCTCCGGCGGTTCGGGTCCGTTACGGTACTGAACGGACACATCCACCAGGTCATGCAGAAGGTCGAAGGCAACGTGGCGTTCCATACGGCGCGCTCGACGGCGTTCCCGCAGCCCGCGCCGGGCAGCGCGCCGAGCCCCGGGCCGATCAAGGACCTGCCGGCAGGCAAGCTTCGCTCCCTGCTCGGCGTCGCCAGCATCCGCGAGGTTCGCGGCAGCGCGCATCTGGCGATCGTCGATACGCCGCTCGGGGCCTGAAGGGGACAGGCATCATGCGTCAATCTCCGATCGTGCTGGTCGGTGCGATGCTGGCCGCGCTCATTCCCGGCGGTGGCGTCGCGCAGGCGGCCGATGCCAGGATCAACATCGACAATTTCTCGTTCTCGCCGGCACGGATAACGGTGGCGCCCGGGACGAAAATCACCTGGGCCAACCGCGACGACATCCCCCACACCGTCACCGACGCCGCGAACCCGAAAGTCTTCCGCTCGCCGCCGCTCGATACCGACGACCAGTTCTCCTACGTGTTCGCAGCGCCGGGCACCTACAATTATTTCTGTTCCCTGCATCCGCACATGCAGGGAACCGTGGTGGTGAAGTGAGCGGCGTAGCGGCCTAGCATCGTTGTGTGTTCCGTGGCGCGCTTTCCTCGCGCAGGCTGCCGATGGGGCCGAGAAAGGCTTTCGGGGGTCTGCCATGTTCCGCCGCGGGGTCCGCCAATGAGCGGCGGCGCAGGGGAAGCGCCACGGTTCGAGCAAGCCATACTGCCGCATCTCGACGCGGCGTACAACCTCGCCCGATGGCTGGTACGCGACCCGGCCGCGGCGGAGGACATCGTGCAGGAGGCCTGCCTGCGCGCGTTGCAGTATTTCGCCTCGTTCCGTGGCGGCGACGGGCGGGCCTGGCTGCTGCAGATCGTGCGCAATACCTCCTACGCCAGCCTCAAGACGCGACATACGGGCATCGAGGTCGCACTTGGGACTGGCATGGGCAAGGACGACGACAGGAGCGTCGGCATGGATGTGGCCGACCCCTCGCCCGACCCCGAAGCGACGTTGGCGCTGCGGCAGGATGTGGAACGGCTGGAGGCGATGCTGGCGGCGATGCCGGTCGAGCTGCGCGAATGCCTGGTGCTCTGCGAACTCGAACAGCTTTCCTACAAGGACATTGCGCGCATCACGGAAGTTCCGATCGGCACTGTCATGTCGCGGCTGTGGCGGGCGCGCCAGATGCTGATGCGGCTGCAGGCCGCAGGGGGTTGCCGATGACCACGGATGACTGCCGGAAGATGGAGCTGCTGCTGCAGGCGGATTTCGACGGCGCGCTGGATGTCGGCAGCACCGCGGCATTGGCGGCGCATCTGGCGCAATGCCCGGACTGCCAGGCCACGCAGACCTCGTTGGCCGGGCTGTCGGCCCGTCTGCGCACCGAGCTGCCGTACCATGCGGCGCCCGCCCGGTTGCGCCGGTCGATCGAAGACGCGATCCAGGCGGCCCCGGCCGCGACTCCGGTGTCGACAGGCCTTGCCGCCGCACGACGGTTGCTGGCGCGGCTTGCCGAACATCGGTTGCGCTGGGCGCTTCCCTTCGGCGCCGGCGCCGTGCTTGCGGCCGCGCTCGTGCTGGTCGTGGTTCCGCAGCCCGGCACCGACTCGACGGAAAGCGTGGTTGCCAGCCATATCCGCGCGCTGCAACCGGGGCACCTCATGGATGTCGCCTCGACCGACCAGCACACGGTCAAGCCCTGGTTCGACGGGCGGCTGGACTACGCGCCGCCGGTGAAGAACCTCGCATCGCAGGGGTTTCCGCTGGTCGGCGGCCGTCTGGACTACCTGGCCGGTCGGCC